>JAFUZV010000216.1 GCA_017476425.1 Selenomonadaceae bacterium | reverse complement strand
TGCGTGAAGAGCCGGAAAGAGTTAAACGACTTCAAAGCAATGTAAAATATTTTTGTTCCGAGTTAAAAAATTTCGGCGTAAATGTCGATACTCAATCAGCGATAGTTCCGATCATAATTGGTGATGAGGAATCAGCATTAAAAATTTCGTCGAAACTCTTTGAAGAAAAAATTTTCATTTCGGCGATACGTTATCCAACTGTTGCAAAAGGTCAAGCAAGATTAAGAGCAGCGATAATGGCAGCTCATACTGAAAACGATTTAAAATCAGCGGCGCAGAAAATTTCTTTTGCAATGAAGAATGTTTGAATAAAAATAACCTTAATGATTTTTATGTCACTAAGGTTATTTTTTTTTGTCTCTTTTAAAAAAATTTTTATCCTACTTTACTTGTCCCGGCGTTATTAAAAGAATTTTTATTAGTCAAGCCGAGCCGTTTTAAAATTTCCATATCCTCAACAATCGTAGTGCCTGAAGTTGTAAGCATATCGCCGGTGATTGAAGCACTTGCACCATTGATAAAAGCACTTGCACCATTATCCGGCAAAAGTTTTCGACCGGCAGCTAATCGAATGTTCGCAGTTGGATTAATGTATCTGAAAATTGCTATCGTCCTAAGAATTTCATCAGCAGAAAGTTGATCACGATTTTCAAGCGCAGTACCTTTAACAGGCATCAAAGCATTGATCGGGATCGATTCAATTCCGAGTTCGTGAAGTGAGATCGCCATATCAATTCGATCTTGCCACGTTTCACCCATTCCAATTATTCCGCCGCTGCAGACACAAAATCCTTCAGCTTGTGCGATCTTGATCGTTTTGATTCGATCGTCGTAAGTATGAGAAGTGCAAATGAATGGAAAGAATCTTTTTGAAGTCTCAATATTATGATGATAACTTGTTACACCTGTCATTTTAAGACGCTTGAATTGTTCACGTGTTAAAATTCCGTGAGAAGCACAAAGATCAATCGTCAACTTTTCGTGCAAAAATTTATAAGCCTCAAGAGCTTTTTCAAAATCTTTTCCACTCAAGGCACGACCGCTGGTAACGATCGAAAATCGATTTACGCCGGCATTTTGATTGATTAAAGCGTGTCTATAAATTTCTTCTTTCGGCAAAAAATCATATTCTTCAATTCCGGTTTTATGACAAGCGGCTTGAGCACAATATTTACAATTTTCACCACAGCGTCCACTTTTACCATTAATGATCGTGCAGAAGTCAATATGATTGCCGCAAAAATTTTTTTGAATTTCGTGCGCTCCGGCTTGCAACTCATCAAGCGGCATTGTTAATAAAAATTCAACGTCATCGCCTCGTTTAATTCGATCGCCGTCAATAATATTTTCAGCAAGTTTAATTGCGTCAAAAATTTTTTCTTTCATTAGATCAACCTCCGATTTATTCAATTTTACAAGACGCAATTTAAAATGTCAATTTAAAATATTTTTTAAGTTTACTAATACTGTAAAATAAAAATGAGTTTTCGGCGGCGATAATCCACCTATTTACTTTCATTCAACACTTCGGTCAACGTTTCGATCATCTTCGGAATATCGATCGGCTTTGCAATATGACTATTCATTCCTGCATCTTTTGCCGCTTGAATATCTTCTTTAAACGCATTCGCAGTCATAGCAATGATCGGAATATTTGCAAGCTGTTGATCTTTAAGCTGTCTGATCGCTTTCGTCGATTCGTAACCATTCATCACAGGCATTTGCACGTCCATTAACACGGCGGCAAATTCACCGGGTTTTGAATTAGAAACTTTTTCAAATGCTTCTTTGCCATTTTCAGCGGTGTCAAGTTGAAAACCAAATTCAGTTAAGATCAACGAGGCGATCTCACGATTAACCATATTATCCTCAACGAGTAATAATTTCATATGATTGAAATCAAGATCTAATTTTTTATTCTCTTCATTTTGATCAGTCTCTTTAATTTCCGGCTCATCAACGATCGGAAAATCAACACGCACAATAAATTCAGTGCCTTTACCAAGTTGACTATTAACATCGATCGTTCCGCCCATAAGTTCCACGATCGATTTTGTGATCGCCATTCCAAGTCCTGTACCTTGAATATTATTGACTGATCGATCTCTTGAATAAGCGTCAAAAACTTTTTGAGCAAATTCCGGCGACATTCCCATTCCGGTATCTTTAACTCTCAATTCATATGATCCAAATTCATCAGTTGCACCGACTTGCTTTAATGTAACTGTAACTTTTCCGCCTTCAGGTGTAAATTTATAAGCATTGCTGATCAAATTCAACAATACACGATTTAATCTCGGCGTGTCGCACATTACTAATTTATTTTTCAAGTTATCAGCCTTGACGGTGTAAGTAATGCTTTTAGTGATCATTTGAGTTGTAAAGAGATCTCGGACTTCTTCCATAGTTTTTAAAAGATCAGATTTCGCCGGATCAAGTTCCATTTTGCCGCTTTCGATTCTACTCATATCCAAAATATCATTGATCAACGCCAGAAGATGTTTATTAGACGCTTCAATTTTATTAAGATATTCATCAGCGATCGGCGGAAGATTTTTTTCTTTCTTGAGTAGAGTTGTATAACCTATGATCGCATTCATCGGCGTTCTTATATCGTGACTCATATTACTTAGAAATGTACTTTTCGCTTTACTGCTTTGCTCCGCCTCAACCTTCTGCACTTCCATTTCTTTCTCTCGTTTCATCATCAAATTATAAATGTTAAACATAATGAAGAGAGTAACTACTATGATCGCAATTTGTATCATATTGTAATCTCTAAGTGAAGCGTTTACAAATTCCATTTGATGGTCAAGATAATATTCTGAATCAGCTTTTTCAATATCATTAGGCATTACACCGTGTTCATTGAGTTCCTCAACATAATAATCGCTAAGACTATTAAGGACATTTTGAGTTGTTGAATGAGAGGACTGACGCAGCCACATTGTTGAAGTAAAGAAGATCAAGAAGAGTAAAGCCATCCATACAACGGTTGATTTTCCAAAACGGCGCAAAGTATCTCTTTTGAAAATATATCTGAAGAATACGAAACCGAGCATACTCCAAAAGATCAATATTAAATACGCCTCTTTAGACATTGCGTCGACAGTCCAAAAACTCGGAATCATAAAATAAGCAAAGAAAATCACTGAAACGATCACGCCGAAAGCACCGGTTAATTTTGCAGGTAAATAATTTGCACGTCTTGCGATCGTAAATGCAACCGCCGAAGTATAAGCATAATCGATCGTTGCGCCGATCGTGTTGACATCAATTATCCAACTGATCGCCGTTCGTCCTAAAAATGGTATAGGTAAAGAAAGTAGCATTATAAATAAAATTGCATTTCTAGGTGTTCTGAATTTATTCAACGCTCCGAACCATTCCGGCAAAAGATCATCACGAGTCAAAGAATAGATCAAACGACTTGCAGCGATAAAATTTCCAACAAGACCCGTTACAACAGCGGCGATAACTGTAACAGCAAGGATCATTAATCCAGTCTTGCCCATCAACATATCAACTGTAAAAAATGTCGGCAGCGATGCTAAGCCGGATAAATTTCCAAGATCGTTAAGATAATTACACCAATTAACATAAACTTTTGGTATTGCTGAAATTGCGATCAAGCTGAGTAAGATATAAGCTAATGCACTTGACACAACAGCGAAGAATAAAATTAAAAAAGTTTTTTTCGTTGAGAATGAAAAGCCTTCAGTTGATTGTGAAATTGATTCAAAACCTGCGAAAGCCCAAGGAGCTAAAACGACAATTCCAAAAATCGCCGTTACAGGATTAACATCAGGTTTAAATTCCGGCGTAATGCTGAAAATATTCCAGCCGTATTTTGATAAAATAAAACCAAAAGCGATCAATATTCCACCGAACAAAATTATTGCGGCGGCAGTCTGAATGTAAGCGGCAACCTTTCCGCCACGAATACAAATAAATCCGAAGAAATATAGAATGGTCAATGAAATAAGTGCTTCACCAAAATAAACATCATAACCAAAAATATTGTAATGAAAGCCGAATTGAAAAAAATCACCGAGAAGTCTTCTAAAAATTAACGGTAAAGCAGTAGCATTAGCCCAAGTGATCGCAATGTAGACGAGGATCAAAAACCACGCTGACATAAAGCCGTGATCAAAACCGAAAACTCTTTTTGCAAAAGTGTAAGTTCCACCGGCATCAGGATAATGATTCATCATATAATGATAATTGAAACCAATTATAAGCATAACAAGTCCACCGATCGCCATTCCGATTGTTGTTCCGAGCGGTCCGGCGATAGGTAAAAAAGTTGTGCCCGGCATTACGAATGCGCCCCAGCCAACTGCACAACCAAATGATAAAGCCCAAACATTTATAGGTGATAAATAGTGCTTCAATGTAGAGTTAGTCTGAATTGTTTTGTTTTCTGTCTGCGTTTCCATCGAAAAATTTTCTCCCATTCTTGAAATCAAAATTCATCTGATCATTTTCAAATAAATTTTTGATAATTATAACTTTATCGCTTAACAAAGTAAATGATTTTAAATTTTTTGAGAAATTATTTTTGAATGAATCGATCGCAAAATTTTTTTCATTGATCAAGATCGATTAGCAAAATTTTTTTTATTGATTGAGATCAATCAGTAAAAATTTTTTTAAAATGTTGAAAACTAAAAATAAAAGTGATATACTCTGCGCTTATGGAAGGAAGTGAATAATTTTGTCTAACACTTTGAAAAAAATTGGTTTTATTGGAACTGGAATAATGGGATCAGCTATGGTTGATCATTTAATGAATGCAGGCTTTGAAGTCAGCGTTTATAATCGTACGAAGTCGAAAGCAGATAAACTTGTTGAGCGTGGAGCTAAATGGTGCAACTCGCCTGGCGAATGTGCAAAAGATCAAGACGTTGTTATAACGATCGTCGGTTATCCTAAAGACGTTGAACAAATTTATCTCGGTGAAAATGGAATTATCGCTAATGCTAAAGCCGGTGCTTATGTTGTTGATATGACGACTTCATCGCCGATTCTTGCTGAAAAAATTTATAACGCTGCGAAGTCGAAAAATATTCACGCTGTTGATGCGCCTGTAACCGGTGGTGACGTTGGTGCAAAGAATGCAACGTTGACGATCTTAGTTGGTGGTGACGAATCAGATTTTGAATCTTTAAAGCCGGTTTTTGAAGTTCTCGGTAAAAATATTGTTTATGAAGGTGGCGCAGGCGCAGGTCAGAAGACTAAGGCTTGCAATCAAATAGCGATCGCCGGAACGCTTGCCGGTGTCTGTGAGGCTTTTGCTTATGCTAAAGCGTCCGGGCTTGACATTGAAAAAGTTTATAATGCGATCTCAACCGGCGCAGCAGGATCATTTCAAATGTCTAGCGTTGTCAGAAAAGGTCTTGACGGCGATTTTAATCCCGGATTTATGCTTAAGCATCTCGGAAAAGATTTAGCGATCGGAACTGAAACTGCTACTGCTTATGGCGCAGCACTTCCTATTCTTGCAATGGTTCTTCACGAAATTCGCAAAATGGAATCTGATGGTGAAGGTAATGAAGGCACCCAAGCACTTTTGAAATATTACGGTGTTATTGACAATTAAGAGGATTTAATTATGCGTGTATTAATAATATCTTGTGAACCATTTTTAACCGGATTTTTAAGCGTAATGAACAAAGATTTAGATGTAGCGGCGATCATAATGCCAAACGATAAATTAATAAATGGTTTTCCGGTGACTAATCCTGACGGAAAAACTTTTAAAATTTATTCTTACGTCTACTTGAAAGAATGTTTGTCGAATTTGTATTACGATTATATAATTCTTGCTTTTCCGCCTGATAGTGAAATACATAATGAGATCACTGACGAACTCAAAGAATATAAAGTTGATCCGTCGAAATTATTTCACGCCGGAGAAATTTATCGTGCCGATCTCTACAGTTTCTTTCATATGTTTAATTATGTTAGCAATGAAATATCTAAATACAAAATTTTGATCACAGGTGTTTCTTATGCCTGGAAAGGTACGGATATAAATTGTTTTGAAATGCCGGCGTTGAATTGTGCAATGAGAAGTCAAGATTTATATTTTGATTATCTTGTTGCTAAGAAAATGTTTAGTCTCAAAAAAAGTGCGTTTAAATATGCGATCATTGGTGTAAATCCTTATACATTCTATTATGATGAAAGTAGGGGGGGGGGGCGATAAATTCTTATTTTTAATGTACTATATGTTTTTTAAAGATGTTCATCATCTCAATGTTAATGCTGAATTATTTGAAGAGATTTTCAGTAAAGAATTTTTAAACCCTAAAGATGTTCCTATACCTGACGATTTCGATTTGAATAATTTCGCTTATAGATCAAGTACAAAATCTATGAATGTGATCGATCTGATCAGAGCTCGTAAACGTGCTGAAGTTTGGGCTAATAAAAATTATCCTGCAACTTTTGCTGAATATAAAAAAATTTTTTATGATTATCTTCAGCTTTGCAAAAGATATAATGTTGTGCCGATTGTTACATTGTTTCCTATGCACAATATTTATAGAGAATTTTGTCCGAAACGTTTGATGGATGAATTTTATTACACTATTGCTGAAGCTCAGAAAAAATTTGATTTTCATTTCGTTGATAAGTGGAATTTTGATGATCAACTTGTCATTGAAGATTATTGGGACGTTGATCATTTAAATGATAGTGGAGCAAAGAAATTTTCTGCTTATCTCAACAATTACATAATGAATTTAGAAAATACGACTAAATAATTTTGGATAATAAAAAATTTTGGAGGTTTTTAATTTGTTAGAAGAATTTAAAAAATTTATAATGCGTGGAAACGTTATTGATATGGCAACCGGTGTTATTATCGGTGCGGCATTCGGTAAGATCGTTTCTTCATTCACTTCAGATATTCTTATGCCGCCGCTTGGACTTCTTCTCGGCAAGGTTGATTTCTCAAATCTTTATATTAATTTGTCCGGTGTGGATTATGATTCGATCAACGCCGCTAAAGAAGCCGGTGCACCTGTCATTGCTTACGGTGTATTTTTAAATACTTGTCTTGACTTCTTGATCGTTGCAACGGCGATTTTCATTTTGATCAAACAAGTTAATCGTTTAATGCCGAAAGCTCCGGAGCCGGAACCGGAACCGGATCCACGTAAATGTCCTTATTGCAAAGAAGTTGTTGCTGACGATGCGACACGTTGTCCACATTGCACTTCAGAATTAAAATCTTAACGGAGGTATCATTTAATTATGGCAACGATCATTGCGCCTTCAATTCTTTCAGCAGATTTTAGTCATCTTGCTGACGAGATCAAAAAAGTTACTGATGCCGGTGCTGAATACATTCATATTGACGTTATGGACGGCACATTTGTCCCGAACATTACACTTGGATCGCCGGTTATTAAATCAATTCGTCCAACTTCTAAAGCCGTTTTTGATGTTCATTTAATGACGGAGCATCCTGAAACGCATATTGAGGAAATGGCGAAAGCCGGTGCTGATATTATTACTTTTCACGCTGAAGTAGCAAGACACGCTCACAGAATCATTCAACAAATTCATTCACTCGGTAAAAAAGCCGGTGTTGCGATTAATCCCGGAACTTCGCTTTCAATGGTTGAAGAACTCGTTGAAGATGCAGAAATGATTTTGATCATGACTGTTAATCCGGGTTTCGGCGGACAAAAATTTATTGAGTCAATGCTTGGAAAAATTCATATGCTTTATCATATGATTGACGAAATGGAAACAGAATGCGATATTGAAGTTGACGGCGGAATTAATGCTGAAACTTCTAAACTTGTTCGAGAAGCCGGTGCAAATGTATTAGTTGCAGGTTCAGCGATTTATGAAGCGATTGATGTTGCTCAAGCAATTAAAGATATTCGTGGTGAGGAAATAATTCATCATCATCATTGAAATTAATTTTTTCAAAACTAAAAACGCCTTGCAAAAATTTTCATTGCAGGACGTTTTTTTTAATGCAGAATGTAGAATTAAAAATGCAGAATTTATTTATCGTCTCTCTTAATTCTGCATTCTACATTCTTAATTCTGAATTAATTACATTGGTGGACCCATTCGACGACCGCCGCCATTGTTAGACGAAGATTTTTTCTGTTCAGCCTCGTAACTTACAGATACTTCATCATTAATATCAAGTCCGCCACTCTTCGGAGTTATCTCAACGTATTCTTCACCATAAAGTCCGGCAGTCACATAAATTTTTTCGGCAATGTCACCGCCTTCTTTAGCAGATCGTTTAGTGATCTTTTCGACATATGATCCTTCTTTATCAGTTTTGAGTGCAGCGATCGGAACACATAAAGCGTCTTTAACTTCACCAACAACAATATCAAGTCTTGCAGTCATAGCCGGTAACAATAAATTTTCCGGATCAGGTGCGGCAAGTGTAACATAGTAATAGATAACAGCGTTGGAACTTGTTGACGAACTCGACGACGATTTATCTAAATCCCAACTGTTTGCCGTGTCAGTCTGTGAAATTTTCGTAACTCTTGCAGCAAATTTTTTATTTGGATGAGCGTCAACAGTGAAAGTTGCATTTTCATCAACTCTAACACTGCCAATATCAGTTTCATCAACTTTCGCTTTGATCTGCTTTTCACTAAGATCGGCAATTCTCATAATAACTGTTGGATTGTCTGATCCTTGTGTCGCCATTGATCCGGCGGTTTTAGGCTCACCAACTACAACTCCGTCCATAGGTGCAGTTATAACTGTCTCTGCAACGTCTGATTCTGTTTCTTCCAAAAGTGATTTAGCCGTGTCATATTCATATTCTGCATCTTCTAATTCTTCTTTAGACTTCGCACCGATTTTATAAAGCCGTTCGATTCGTGTTAATTTCTGTTCCGCATTCGTTAATCTGAATTTCGCTTGATCTCGTTTCGCCTCAAAATCTTTTCCGTCAAGAATTGCAACTGTTTGACCGGCGGTAACTGTATCATTTTCTTTAACAAGCACTTCTTTAATTCGTGCAGTGATCTTACTTGAAACTTCAACGCTGTCACGTGGTTGAACAGTGCCAGTTGCTGAAACAGTTTTAATTAAATCCATACGAATAACCGGCGAAGTGTCGTAAGTTTTAACCGCCTCAGCCTCAACTTTGTCATTATAATATTTATAACCGATCGCCGCACCGATCAAGATCAAGACGATCAGAATAATTTTAAATTTCATTGTAATTGCTCCACATTACAAATTAGCCGGAATAATGATCACTCGACTATTGATCAGATCAGGAATATAAATTTTTCCATTTGCGATCGCTAAATCTGCCGGACCGATCCCAGCTTCACGATAAATAATTTTGTAAGTTTTCTTTGCAGTGCCGATCGCTCTTACTGATGCTGTCTGCCAATCAGTTACATAAATATGATTTCCGCTGTTTGAGAATGCAACGCCGTCATAAAGTCCGGGCACATCATAAAATCTTTCGACGATCGGATCAGCAAGATTAGTAATTTTATAAATAATATTTTCCGTCGTTACAGTCGAATAATCAGCAGGTATTGAAACAACATAGGCAACGTCTTTACGAATTGCAATTCCATTCGGTCCGGGAATTTCAACCCATAATTGCGGCTCTGAAATATTTTTCGGATCAGTTATATCAAGCGTGTAAACTCTTCCGCTGTTCGTTACGGTTACATAAGCCTTATTATCTTGAATCGCAATGTCATTTATAACTTCGTCATCAGAGGCAAATTCAATTTCTTGCGGATCAGCTTTTAAATCTTTCATATCGAAAATTTTTAATTTATCAGCGTCGCAAACAAAGAGAAAATTATTTTGAATTGCCATCGCCGTTGGTTTATGAAGTCTACCGTCAGCAGGAATCAACATCTGCATCATTCCATTTTGATAACGTAAAATATAGCCTTCGTTTTCATCTTCTTCAGGATTAATTGACTCTGAACCGAAATTTGATATTAATAAGCCACCTTCATAAGGGTAAACGCTTTCGCAGAATTTGATATTCTCCTTGACGACTTCAATCATTGGCTCATCTTTCGCCGCAACGATCGAAATATTAAAAATCATCATTGTCAATATTCCTATTAAAAATTTTTTCATCGTAATTCCTCATTTCAAATTTATCATTCTAAATTAAAATAATTCTGCATTCTGCATTCTAAATTCTGAATTAATAAGTCTTTCCGATAGCGTGGGCAAGTTCAAAACGATAGCGGATCACGTCATATTTTGCACTGACGTGATTTTTTCTTGCTGTTGAAAGTGCAACTTCAGAATCAAGAATATCAAGCAAAATGCCTTCACCGGCGCGATAACGTTCCGTTGCAATAAATCTTTCTTCTTCAGCAAGATCAACTGCACGTTTAGTTGTTTCAAGTCTAACAAGTGCCGAACGCAAATTTTTATGAGCCGTGACAACATCTTTATGCACGCTGTCAATATCAGATTGCATTGATAATTTAAGTCTCTCAACTTCAATTTTCGCTTCGTCGACTCTTGCACGAGTAACTTTACTATCAAAGATCGACCAACTTGCACTAACTCCGGCTGTTGCATCAGAAGTTGGATCCCATTTATTTGATCGTGCTGAAAATCCTGTGCCAACACTTGCATTGACTTCAGGCAGCCAGCCGGATTTTGCAGAGGTAACTTGTACTTCACCGCGTTCAATTCTAAGCTCATCAGCTTTTAAATTATTTCTCTGTTCCTCAGCCGCCGAAATGCAACGTTCAATATCAATCAGATCAGTTGAAGTGTTGAGGTCTTCAACATCAAAAGTTGATATTGAATTGATCGACATTAAAGTTGCAAGATTAGTTAAACTTACTTCATAAGCCGCTTGTGATCGTGCAACGTCTTGATTTGCATTACTCGTTTCAACCGTTGCACGAAGAAGATCGATTTTCGCTTTTGATCCGGCTTCATAAAGATCACTAATATTTTGTTCGTGTTCAGCTAAATTATTTCTCGTTTCAATGTCAACTGCATTCGTCGCTTTATTCTCTAAAGCATCAACATAAGCTGTAACAACTTGATAGATCAGATCGTCTTTAGACTGTTCAAAATCAAATTTCGCAATATCAACATAAAGTTCCGCTGATTTAATTGCAGATTCTAAACGCTTGCCGGTGTAAAGTGGTAATGATCCTGTAACTCTTGAAGAAACTGATTCCGATTCTTCAGTTCCTTCACTCTTGCTTGCGTCAGCTGATCCGCTTAAACTTATCGAAACGCCTTTTTGTCCTTTTGCGATCTTAACATCTTCTTCTGCAACGTCAATCGCCTTTTGTGTCTGCTGTAAACTTGGATTATTTTTCAATGCAATGTCAACAGCTTCTCTAAGTGTCATTGCTGAAGTTGTAGAATTGAAAATCAACATCGCCGCTATAAAATTCATCAGAAAAAATTTTTTCATTTGTCACCAACTTCCTTAGAGATATTTACTTTTGATTGTGGTACTGAAATTGGATTTGAATTTATCATTTCTGTAACTTCTTCGATCGAATTTTTATTTGACGATTCATCATTCTTGATCGTTGAAGTTTCATTTGAAGATTGAATTTTTTCCGGCGGTTTTGATTGAGTTGTCGACGTAGAATTTTTGATCGGCTCTTCAACTTCATTCAACGTTGCTGATAACGCCGCTTGAGCCTTGCGAAATTCTCGGAGCATTTTCCCGACTGATCGTCCGATCTCCGGTAGCTTACTCGGACCGAAGACGATCAAGCCTACAATTAAAATTAAAATAAATTCGCCTGCACCTATTCCAAACATTTTTATCACCTAAATAAAAAAATTTGCGCAATTAGTATATCACGCAATTATTAACATTCAAAGAAAAATTTGTCAGTCTTAAAAATTTTTCAAAAATAATTTTAATCAGCGTCAAAATTATGACCCATTTTGATTTTCTTGACGGTTAAATATTTTTTATCGAACTTAGTCGGAGTGATAGCGATCGGAACACGTTCAACAATTTTCAAGCCGTGACCTTCAAGTCCTGCACGTTTAGCAGGATTATTCGTCATCAAACGAATTGAAGTCAAGCCAAGCATTGAAAGAATCTGCGCACCAATTCCATAATCTCTCAAGTCCGGCGCAAATCCTAATAAAACATTCGCCTCAACAGTGTCCTTGCCTTCGTCTTGCAATTCATAAGCACGAATTTTATTTGCAAGACCGATGCCGCGTCCTTCTTGCCTCATATAAAGTACAACGCCTTCACCTTCAGCTTCAATTTTTTTCAAAGCCGTTGCAAGTTGATCACCACAATCACATCTCAATGATCCGAGTGCATCGCCGGTTAAACATTCGCTATGAACTCTGACTAAAACATTCTCCTTGCCGCTGACTTCACCTTTGACGATCGCTAAATGACATTTGCCATCAAGCGAACTTTCAAACGCTTTCAATCTGAAATGACCGAACTTACTCGGAAAATCAACATCAGCGATCTGTTTAACAAAATTTTCTTTTTGCTTGCGATATTCAATCAATGCTTTGACGGTTATTATATTTAAATTGTGATGAGCTGCAAATTTTTTGAGATTTTCAGTCCTCATCATATGTCCGTCATCGTCCATAATCTCACAACATAAACCGGCAGGAAAAAATCCTGCAAGTTTAGCAAGATCAGTTGTCGCCTCAGTATGTCCGGCTCTTCTTAATACTCCACCTTCAACTGATCTTAATGGAAAGACGTGTCCGGGTCGTCTGAAATTTTCCGGCTTTGCACGATTATCAATCAAAAGTTTAATTGTTCGACAGCGTTCATAAGCACTAATTCCCGTCGACGTATCAAAAGCATCAACACTAACTGTAAAAGCCGTCTCGTGGTTATCAGTGTTATTCTGTACCATTTGAGTAATTTGTAATTCATCAAGCCTTTTACCGTCGATCGGCGTACAGATCAAACCTTTAGCATAAGTCGCCATAAAATTAATATCTTCCGGCGTGACCGTTTCAGCGGCAACGATCAAATCACCTTCATTCTCTCGATCTTCATCATCAATAACAACGATCATTTTTCCATTTTTAATATCTTCAATCGCTTGATCAACTGTTGCAAATTCATTCATAAAAATCTCTCCTTAATTTAAAATTCAATTCATAATTTCGCTAGGTTTAAGTCTCATCAATTCACCGTCAGCATTTTGATAAACGACACGAGCGATCTTTGCATTTTGAATCATTCGTCGACAAAGTTTACAAGGTTCACCGGACGCTGTCGAATTATCAGCAACATTAACGCCTGCAATGTAAATCGTTGCACCTTCCATTTTAAGTGGATCAGCGTTGATAATTGCATTCTGTTCGGCGTGCACTGCTACACATAATTCATAGCGTTCACCTTTCGGAACTTTCAAGCGTTCACGTTCACAAATTCCGCTGTCGATACAATTCACTTCACCACGTGGCGATCCATTGTAACCTGTGCTGATAATAATTTTGTCCTTAACGATAATTGCGCCGTACTTTCGACGAAGACAAGTTGCACGTTGTCCAACGGCTTTTGCAATGTCTAAAAAATATTCATCCCAATCAGGACGCATAATTAAAACCACCTCAAAAATTTTTTCAATTCTATTAATGCAATTCGTTCAAGGCTAAATGAATTGAATTTATAATTGATTTTCTCACCTGTAAATTTAAATTCTGCCGTTCGATCGCCGTGTATTCACTTTCTTTGATCTTCGGCAAATTCTCACTTACCCAAGCATCTAACAGATCATTTTCTTCAGCTTTCAAATTACTTGAGATCAAATTTATATTTTTAGTTATCACGGCGTTAAATGCAGTCTCTAAACCTGTTGCCTTGATTATCGCATTTTTTGT
>JAFUZV010000029.1 GCA_017476425.1 Selenomonadaceae bacterium | reverse complement strand
CACCGGGTGATCAGGATTCAATGCACGACGACGAAATTCATCAATAGCATTATAATCAACAATATTTGCAAGATCGTTGTAGTCGATAACTTCGATCTTTTGAATTTCGTGTGAAGTTCTAAAACCGTCGAAGAAATTAATAAACGGAATGCGACCTTTGATCGCTGAAAGATGAGCGACTGCCGCTAAATCCATAACTTCTTGGACGCTTGCTTCTGCTAACATTGCACAACCTGTTTGACGAGCTGCCATAACATCTTGATGATCACCGAAAATATTCAGCGTCGAAGTTGCTAAAGCTCTTGCACTGACGTGAAATACTCCGGGCAATAATTCACCGGCAATTTTATACAAATTAGGAATCATTAACAAGAAACCTTGCGAGGCTGTGTAAGTTGTTGTTAATGCTCCGGCTTGCAATGAGCCGTGAACAGTTCCGGCTGCACCGCCTTCACTTTGCAATTCAACTAAGCGAACTTTCTGACCAAAAATATTTTTTGTTCCTTTTGCCGCCATCTCATCAACGTGCTCAGCCATCGGAGAAGAAGGCGTAATAGGATAAATTGCCGCAACATCAGTAAATGCATATGAAACATAAGCGGCGGCTTGGTTGCCGTCCATTGTCTTCATTTTTTTGGAACTCATAAAACTTTCTAAGTCTCCTCTCAATTAACAAAATACTTTTTCATTATAACACGAAGATAATAAATTGCAATAAAAAAAGTTATACTAAAAAATCTTTGCTTTGAAAAAAAATTTTTATTTTGAATGTTTTCAGAAGAGATTTTATTTTATGCAAGCAGGGAAATTTTTAAATTAGTTGAAATTAATTTTTAAAACGTCGTCGAAGTTCTCAACAATGAGCAACATAACTCGTCGAATGAATTAAAATCTTTAAAGAGGGCGATAAATTTGAACGAAAACGATAGACTTTGCCTGCTGATTGTTGATGAAGTCGAAGACAATCGAAAAGAATTTAAAAAAATTTTTCCTGATGATTATGAAATATTAGAGGCAGTGAATGAGCAGACGGCTGATAAACTCATCAACGAAAATAATTTTGATTCTGTAATTGCTGATCTAAAATTCATTGCACACCTTAAGGACAACAAAAAAATTTCTGACGTTCCATTAGTTGCGATAGTTGATCCGAATGATGAGAATGCCGGAGAAATGGCGATTGAAATCGGTGCTTTTGAAATTGTAACTAAACCTTTTAATCAAACAATCGTTGCTTATAGAGTGCAGAATGTTATTAAACACTTTGAAGACTTGAGAAAAATCCGGGCGATCAAAGATGGTAAAATTTCCGAACTTCACAAGTATATTGAAATTGATCCACTAACCGGGCTAATGAATCGTGAAACTTTTTATAAACGTGCCTCAAATTTAATGCAAGAGAATATAGAGATCAAATATTACGTCATTTATTTTGATATAAGTTGTTTCAAGGCAATTAACGATCTTTTTCAGATCGAAACCGGCAATTTGATTTTAAAGACGGCGGCGAATTATTTTAATAAGTCGATTAAAAATGGACTTTGCAGCAGGATTGAAGCGGATCATTTTGTGATATGTGTTCCTCAAGCTAATTTTGACATTGAAAAATTGATCATTGGGCTTGATCGTGCGGTCAGAAGTTTAAATATAACTCATAATGTTTTATTCTACGCCGGAATTTATCCTGTCAGCAATCCTGCTTTACCGGTTGATCAAATGTGCGATCGTGCTAATATGGCACTTCGCAAGATCAAAGGCAATTATATGAATCGCTATGCTTATTATGATGCCGGAATGCGTGAATTAATGTTGCAGGATCATATGATCGTTCGTGATATGGAGGCGGCTTTAAATGAAAATCAATTTGCGATCTTCTTACAGCCTGTTTACAATATTGTCAAAAATTCTATCGAAAGCGCAGAGGCTTTAGTCAGATGGTTTCACCCGGCAAATGGTATGATCTCACCGGGTAAATTTATTCCGGTCTTTGAACGCAACGGCTTTATCGTTAAAGTTGATCGATTCGTTTGGGAAGAAGTTTGCAAATTTATAAATAATCAGCGTGAAGAAACCGGTGACGTTTTGCCGATCTCTGTTAATGTTTCACGTTTGAATTTCTATAATCTTGATCTGTTAGAATTTTTGCTTGGACTTTTGGAGAAATACGATCTTGAACCGTGGATGCTGAAACTTGAAATAACTGAAAGTGCTTATATGGATAATTCGCATCAGTTAATGTCAATCATTCGTGTCTTCCGTGAAGAAGGTTTTCCGGTTTTGATGGACGATTTCGGCAGTGGTTATTCATCTTTGAATATGCTTAAAAATTTGCCTGTCGACGTTCTCAAGGTTGATATGGCTTTCGTTAGGGAACTTGAAGAGTCTGAACGCGCTTATATGATTTTGAAATTCATAATGAATCTTGCACACAATTTAGGTATGGACGTAGTTGTTGAAGGCGTTGAAACTCAAAAGCAACTTGATTATCTGGTTAATCTCGGAGCTGATAAAATTCAAGGTTATTTCTTTTCTCGTCCGTTGCCTGTTAATGATTTCAAAAAACTTTTGGAAAAATCTAAAGAGAAATAAGGAGGATCATTTTGATGTATCACATTAATGAAATTAATTTGGATTTTGAGCCACGTAGAAAAATTCTTTCTCAAATTTCAAAAGTGCCTAAAGAACCGGAGATGACAGAATTTGAATCTGCTTTTCTTTGTGGGCTTTTGAACAAATTTCAGCCGAAAAAAATTCTTGAAATTGGTGTTGCAGCCGGAGCTACGACTTCAATTATTTTGCAATGTCTTGAAGATATAAATAATAAAAATAATATGGGGGGGGGGGGGATTAATCAAGATTATCATATGTTTTCGGTTGATTTTGCAAAGAATTTTTATAGAGATGAAACTAAACTGACTGGTTTTATGGCGGAAGAAGCAAAACAATTATTGAATGTGAAAAATCATAAGTTTTATCTTGGAGCAGGTGTAACAAGTTTTTTAGAAGAAATCGGAAAAGATATAGAATTTGTTATTCTTGATACTATGCACATTTTGCCCGGTGAAATTTTAGATTTTTTGGTAGTTCTTCCATACTTAAAATCTAATGCTGTAGTTTGTTTACACGATGTTGCACTTTGTCAACGTAGTCCGGGTGATAGAAATTCCACTGCAACGGGTTTATTGTTTAGTTCCGTAACAGCTGATAAAATGATTAATTTGCTCCCTGATGATGTAAATCTTAAATTTGCATATCCTAACATAGGTGCTTTTCAAATTAATGATGATACTTTCAAAAATGTGATTAATGTTGTTATGTCATTATTGATTCCGTGGCATTATTTGCCGCCGGTCAATGAATTAAAAAATTATAATTTATTCGTAAACAAATTTTATGATAAAGATATTTGTAAAATTTATGATGAGATGATAAAAATGAATGTTTATAATATGGTTATGCCTACATTTAAATAGAAAATTTTTGAGGAGGAATTTTTAATGCCGGCAATTAAAAAAGAAAATTTTGGCACGTTGTCAGATGGTCAAACAGCGTCGATTTACACGCTCCGCAACAACAAAGGTAATGAATTGAAAATTACTGACTACGGCGCAAGAGTTGTTTCATTGAGATTCCGCAATAAGGACTTTGAAAACAAATTTGTCCTCGTCGGACACGATAAAATTAGTGATTATGAGAAAGATAATCTCGGTGTTGTTTACGTTGACGGCAATGATCAACTTTCTAAAAAAATTTGGAATGCTGAACAGATCGTTGAAGGCGTTAAATTTTCGATCAAAGACGGTGACAAAGAAGTTATCGTAATTTACAGCATTTCAAACGACAATGAGATCAGCATTACTTACGAGGCTAAAGGCGTTAATGACGTTACGTCGCAACTTACATTCAGCGGTGAAGTTTTGACTGATCCGAATTTCAAAATCTTTTCTGACGATTTCAAAGGTGAAAAGTCCGGTGAATGGACTCTCATCGATAAACCTGCTGAAATTGAATTTGTTGAAGGTATGTTCGGCTTTGATATTGGCTGTCCGATTGATTATTTTGATGCCGGTCTTAAAAATGCCGCTGTGATCACTTCTGATCCTGCTAATATGTTGTTAGAAGTTTATGCTAATCAAAATAAAATTCACGTTGATGACGTTGATGGCGGTTTTGCGATCAAAACTTCTGAATCAAAATCTGATGGCGGCGTGTTGAAGTCTCAAACGGTTTACATTCTCAAGAATAAATAATTAATTACTAAATAAAAAAATCGCCGATGACTTTGGATTAATTCCATAAAGTCGTCGGCTTTTAATTTGAAAGAGTGATCGAATTGAATAAAATTAAATCAGTCCTGTTAGACTTTTTACAGCCGGAAGATTTTTTTGAAAAAATTCTTGTCGTTGAAAGTTTAGAATATCTTGCACCGTTAAGAGAGAAATATCCACGTGCAAAAATTTTCGCCGTTGTGAGTGATGAAGAACTTGCAGAAAAATTTTTTGATCCGTCCGTCGAATTTCACATTATGGATTATACTGAAGAGCGTCTGCCTTTTGAAAAAGAATTTTTTGACGCGATCATAGGTGATTTAACGCTTGAACTTGTCGTTAATCCTCAAGACATCGCCGCAGGTTTTAGTATGTATCTTAAACAAACAGGCGTATGGTTGACAAGTTTTAGAAATATTCGTCATTGGTCGATCATTGAAAAGTTAATGCGTGGAAGATTCGGCGGGATCGTTTCAAGAATGTATGCAAAGATCGAATTTGAAAGGCTTTTATATGCGTCATTTTATAAAGAAGTACGAATGATGCCGGTTATTAAATCCGCGCCGAAAGGTTTAATCGATCGTTTAACAAATTGCGGCTTTGAAAATATCAGCAACGATCTTGAAACAGAATTTTGGTTAGTTCGTGCGGCGAGATCAATGCCGGAACTTTCATTATTAAAATCAATGTTTACGTCAGAGATCAGAAAAAAATTATCAATATTACTTCATCGAATTGAATATAACATTGACACTGAAGAAAATATTAAAAATTTTTGGGAACTCTATGACGAAGTTGGATTATTTCCGGATTATGCAGCGGCTTTCATTAGAGCAACGGTTATTCATCGAAAAAATTTTTATGAATCGCTGAAAAAATTTTCTGATCGCTTTGAAGTTGAAGAAATTTTATCAGCCGCTGAAGAAGTTGACGATATGGAATCGGCTCACGTTGCCGGCGGTATTTTTAAATAGATATAATTATCTTAGAAATTAAATTTTGACAATCGAAAAGCCCTCACGAATGAGGGCTATAATTTTCAAATATGGTGGCGGCACAGAGATTTGAACTCCGGACACGCCGGGTATGAACCGACTGCTCTAGCCAACTGAGCTATGCCGCCTAAAATAAATATGGAGCTGATGCCCAGGATTGAACTGGGGACCTCATCCTTACCAAGGATGCGCTCTGCCGACTGAGCTACATCAGCTTTTTGGTTGCGGAGGCAAGACTTGAACTTGCGACCTTCGGGTTATGAGCCCGACGAGCTACCGACTGCTCCACCCCGCGTCCACTAACTTAACATCTTGCAACGAATTTATTGCAACCCGTTGACAGTAAGCAATGATAGCACAATATATTTCATATGTCAAGACTTTTTTACTTTTATTGAAAAAATTTTTTTAAAGAAATGTTCATAAGACTTTTATAAGTATTTAAAAGATTTCTGTTTTTTCTAATTTTATTTTCTCATTTTTTATCTCGATCAGGTTAGCAAATTCTAAAATTTTTTCAGCCCTTTTAAACATCGGCAGACCGAACATTTCATCATCTAACACCACAACGCCATTACCATTTTGTTGAGAGTTTTTAAGACTTTCAACAATTTTTTTAGATTTTTCAATTTCTTCGATTGATGGACTAAAAATATCATTTGCCCAAATTGCTTGTGAAGGTGTCAAAACTAAACTTCCGGAAAATCCTATTTCTTTAGATAATCGTCCTTGCTTACGGAATCCTATTTCATCTCTAAAATTTAAATATGGAGTATCAATCGCTTCAATATCATAACTTCTTGCCACTTGAACGAGCTTTGTTCGTGGTTCTAAAAAATTCAAGCCGACTTCTGTATGTATTCCGTTTATGCTGTCAAGATAATCTTCACCGCCAAAAGCAACAGCGATAATTCTTTTACTCGACGTTACAATTTTTTCAAGTTGTAGCAAAGATTTTGCCGTTTCGATCAACGGAATGAATTTTATCTTTCCAACTTCAAAATCATTTTTTATTTCACGTTCTTCGATCAACGATTCAAATTTGTGAATATCTTTTGCTGAATTTATTTTCGGTAGCATTAAGCCATCAATTTTCGGTGATGAAAGCAAATCAAGATCATTATATAATTCTTTTGTTCCTAATGAATTAACACGAATCAAAACAAAATATCCTTGATATTGATTATTTGACAGACAATTTTTAATCATTTCTCGTCCGTTGAATTTTAAAGAATATGGAACTGAATCTTCTAAATCAAGAATGAGAGCATCTGCCGATGATTTTTTTGCCTTGTTCATGAATTTTTCGTTATAAGACGGTACAAATAACATTGATCGAAACAAAAAATTCAAAAATATCAACTGCCTTTCTTCTTCACTAGTACGTGTCGCCTGAATTTGATCACGTCTTCATTTCGTTGATTAAATCCTACTGTTTCAATATATAAAATGCCTCTATCGAGCTTTGTACGTGAATCTCTTAAACTCAAAATTTTGGAACGAGCATAAATGGTATCACCTATAAATGTTGGTGCAAGATGTTCAATATTTTCATAATCAAGATTGGCGATAGCCTTTCCGCTGATGTCCGGAACAGTGATTCCTACAACTAAACTGAAAATCAATGTACCAACTACTAAAATTTTTCCGTGTTGTTCTTTTTCTGCGTAATCAACATTTGTATGAATAGGATGATAATTCATCGTCAAGAGCGAAAATAAATTGTTATCACTTTCAAAAATAGTTTTGGAAAGTGAATGATAAATAATTTCACCCGGTGTAAAATCTTCAAAATAATTTCCTAAATTTGCCGCTTTCATATTCATTCCTTCACTCTCAAAACTTTCGCAGGATTTCCTACAACGATATTATTTTCATTAACGTCTTTCAATACAACAGCACTCATTCCAACAAATCCATAATCCTCGATTTGTACAAATTCTCTTAGTGTTGCATTCATACCGATATGACAAGCATTTCCAATTTTTACATTTGAACCAACAACAGCATTAGTTGCAATGTGGCAAAAATTGCCGATCGAAGTATCATGTCCAATAAAAGCATTTCCAAGAATCACAGTATTATTTCCAATTACAACGTCCGGACCAATTTGTGCATAAGGTGCTACTAAAATTCCTGCGCCAACTTCAGAGTATTCATATGCGATCGCCGCCGTAGGATCGATCGGTGAATAAAGTTTATCGTTCGGTATTTTGAAACTGCAGATTTTTTGATAAGTTTTTCTCTCACGTTGCATACCGTGAAAAGCAATGAAAAATTTATAATCGTCATTTAACAAAAATTGCGGGACATCTTCAGACTTTCCAATAACTTTAAATTTCTTCTTTCTTCCGATGAATGATCCAACTTCAGCAACATCGTTAATTAATCCTACGACTTCAGCATCACCACGTCTGTCCATAATCCAAGCGGCGATTGCTGCAATTCCTCCGCCACCTAAGATCACAACTTGTTCTTTCT
>JAFUZV010000215.1 GCA_017476425.1 Selenomonadaceae bacterium | reverse complement strand
CCCCCCCCCCCCTCAGTTTCTTTTAATATTGAAATTTCTGATTCAAAATGTTGTTCAATAAAAATTCCCACAAGATCACCTACATTAAAAATCGTTTCGTGAAAAACAAATCATATAAGAATCATCTTCACCCTTACCGATCAATTTCAATTTAAAACCGTTATTTTGGAGAAAAATAATCTGTTCCTTCGTAGCAGTTACGATTATGAAACGACTATTTTTTTCAAACCATTGAAGTGTTTGAAATAGTAGATTTTCTTCGTGTTTTCTTAATTGAGCACTATGCCAACCACGAAAAGTATTTAACATCAAAACAATATCTAATTTCTCAAATGCTAAATTTCCTTCCACAATATGCTGCAAATAGCCGCCGTAAAGTTTAATTCCAATTTCAGAAGCATATTTATGAGTTTCAAATTTATTTTTAAAACAATCTTGAACTATTATTTCGGCTTGAGGAAAAAATTCTTTTATTTTGGTACATACTACACCATCGCCACCACATATATCAGCTAAAGTAAATGGATAAGACATTTTGCCATTTTGAATCAAATAATTTATAAATGTCAAAAGAGAATGAGATCGTGAGCGAGGATCATTAATATCTGTATCACTAACACCGATTCTTTCGGTAATTTTAAGTTGATGATCTTTTGGAGGCGGTGGAGTATTAGGCCAAAGTAAAAAATCTTCAATTTTTGAGCTATTTCCTTTTTCTTCTACTTCGTTGAAAAAGATTTTCGCTGAAACTCTTTGAAAAATATATTTACAAAAATCCTTCAAAGAATTTTCCGTATTGAAAATTTTTTCCGAAATGAAAGGAAGAATTTTTCCGCCGAATTTAAAAATACTGTCATTCCAAAATTTTATAGGTGTCGTGCCGATTCTATAAACATCTTCACCGGCTATTGCTATGACATCTTTCCCCATAAAAGGTGGAACATAAATATGAGAACCAAAATCATTTTCTGTAGAAAAAATACATTCACTAGCATATTTTATCAAAATCGCTTGCTCATGTGAGGAACTAATTTGTATTGAGTGGCAATTTTCCATTTCAGCTAGTTCAGATTTGCTGTCATGTGCTCTACCGGTATCAAAATTCAAAAGTACGACATTTATTTTTTCAGAAAGTTTTTTAATGAGTTTTTCAATCGGAACAACATAAGTTGACCGTATAACAATATCTCTTTTTCTGGCTTGAATCAAAATGTAAGGCTTCGATAATTTCATACTTAGAGTTTCTTCAATTTGATTTTTTAATTCAGCGGAGTCGTAACTTATTTTTTCGTATAAATTTTGTTTGTGACCTTCACCACCATAAATATTAAAAAATTTATTATGAGGACCAAAATAAATTCCGTTGAGAAGATTGAAATCACAGCTGAATATAAAATTTATATTTGAATTATCACCAACAATTTTAATAGACTTCAACTGCTTTTCAATTTGTGAATGTAAAGATGCTTTCAATTCGTCCATATATTCTTGATCAAAAGGACTGTCGATCTTATGTGCCCAATAGCAATTAGCTCTACTACTTTTGAAAAGTGGATTTTCCGAAATATCAATAAAAGCATCAGCATAGGGATACCAAATGTCCATGCCATTTCTGCCACCGATAATGATTTTATCAGAATCATTGCATTTAGCTTTGAAATTTCTAACGAGACCTTGCCAGTTGAAAAGTTCATAGCCAAATTCACCCAAAAAAACAAAGGCGTAAATCATAGAAAATTCACTCCTTATATTTGATTATTAAGTCGCAGATCTTTTCAACTTCATCATCTGACAAACTTTGATGGATCGGCAAACAAAGCGTACGATACGCCGCTTCTTCAGCATTATTTAATTTTACTGACTTTTGCCCATACAAATCAACCCAATGCAACGGATAATAACGAAAAGTAGTATAAATATCATTCTTCCGAAGGTAAGTTGCAAGGGTATCACGATCTTCTTTTGCATTCGTTTGAATCCAGTACATATAGTACGAGGACGTTTTATAATCTTCAATTTTAGGTGGAATTTTCAACCATTCTACATTTGACAAAATTGAATCATACAATTCAGCGATATGCTTTCGTTTTTCAATAAACGAAGGCAATTTTTGTAATTGAACAAGACCAATCGCCGAAGAAATATCATTCATAATTCCACGTCGACCGAATGTATCGATCTGAAATTCCCACCATTTAGAATCAACACTATTACTAAATCCACTTTGAGAAAGCAAACCTAAATACAAATTTTGCTTGAGTTTATAAAAATTCTTCTCATCCTTCAAACAGATCATACCGCCATCGCCACAAACAAGTATCTTCATAGCATCAAATGACCATAATCCGGCTTGACCAAAAGTTCCACAGGCTTGGCCTTTGTAAAGTGACGCAACAGCAGTAGCAGTATCTTCAATGAGAATCAAATTTTTTTCTTCACAAAGTTTTACTATTTCATCTAACTCGCAAGGCACGCCACCGTAATGCAAAATACAAACAGCTTTTGTCCTGCTAGTAATTTTCTCTTCGATATATTTTGCAGTGGTATTCAATGAACGATCATCGACATCACAAAAAACAACTTTTGCACCGGTGTCAGCAATCGCATTCGCTGTACCGACAAAATGACACGTTGGCAAAATAACTTCATCACCTTCAGTGATGTCGAAACATTTCATTACTTGAAAAAGACCTTCAGTGCAGCAGTTGACGGAAGTTACATAATTGTCTGCCCCCCCCCCCTCATTATCCATTTTCTAAAGTTTTCTTCTAATGTTTTTGTCTTTGAACCTTTACCGATCCAATTTGAAGCAAAAACTTCTTTAACAGCACTCAGTTCTTCATCACCAAGTTTAGGTTGAAATACGTTTATCAAAATACCACTCCTAACATAATTTAATTTTATTAAAATACTATAGTGAAATTTAAATGTCAATATTTTTTCAAAAATATTTTTTACTGAACAATTAAAAAATCTATATTTGACGAAAATATTTTTTCTGTTAAAATGAATTTCAAAATAAAAAATTTGTTCAAGGCTGGTGAAGTTATGAAAATAGCGATAACTGATTTTGATGGCACGTTGAAAGATTTTAATGGCGGCATTCCAAAATCTAATGTTGAGGCAATTCATAAATGGCGCAAAGTCGGCAATAAATTTGGAATTGCTACCGGTCGTAATTTGAAAATGCTTGACTTCGATCTTAAAAATTATGATATTACGCTTGATTTTGTGATCTGTGTTAATGGTGCAGTGATTATCAACAAGGACAAAAATATTTTGCATAGTGAAAAAATTCCGCCGTCTGTTATGAAAAATTTTGTTGAGTTGCCTTTGATCAAAGATTCAAATAAACCTATGATTGTTTTCTGTGAGAAAGAAATTTTTGCAATTCGTCCTTATCCTGAAATGCCGAATGAACTTATTCCGAAAATTTCACTTGATGAAGTCGTTAAGCGTGATGACGTTGTACAGTTCGGAATTGAATTTGATAATATTGATGAGCCTGTTGAGGCGATT
>JAFUZV010000214.1 GCA_017476425.1 Selenomonadaceae bacterium | reverse complement strand
TATGATGATTTCGTAGTTAATGTTAAGGATATTTTCAAGCGTGTTAAATGAGGTGTTATTATGAGTGCTGAATTTGCATATCAAAGAGAACGTGAAGATTACGAAATTATTAACGGTGAAATTTATATGATGTCAAGTCCAAATACTAACCATACTAGAATTAATAGTAACATTCAAGGTATTTTTGATCGTTATCTTGATGGAAAACGTTGCGAACCTTTTGATAATCTCAATCTCTTTCTTGATGATGAAAATGCTTATATTCCAGATGAAATGATCGTTTGTGATCCTGATATTGTTGAAGAAGACGGCATTCACGGCGTTCCTGATCTTGTTGTCGAAATTATTTCAAAATCGACAGTTCGCAAAGATAAGAATGAAAAATTTTTTGCTTATGAAAAATATGGAGTAAAAGAATATTGGATTGTTGATCCGTTTATGAAATGTGTTGATGTCTACATTCTTAAATCCGGAAAATTTACAGATGGTGGTCATTATCAATTTTACACTGATAAAGAATTTAATCTTCTCACTGAAAAAGCTAAGAATGAAACTTGCACTGAAATAAAAGTGTCGCTTTATGATGATTTCGTAGTTAATGTTAAGGATATTTTCAAGCGTGTTAAATGAGGTGCTATTATGAATACTGAATTTGCATATCAATCTGACTATGAACGCTACGAAATGATTAATGGTGAAATTTATATGATGTCAAGTCCAAGTACTAACCATACTAGAATTAATGGCAATCTTCATAGCTTATTTAAAAATTATCTTCGTGGAAAACGTTGTGAGCCTTTTGATAATCTCAATCTCTTTCTTGATGATGAAAATGCTTATATTCCGGATGAAATGATCGTTTGTGATCCTGATATTGTTGAAGAAGACGGCATTCACGGCGTTCCTGATCTTGTTGTCGAAATTCTTTCAAAATCAACTGCTGATGTTGATCGGAATGAAAAATTTGCTAAATACGAAAAATATGGCGTTAAAGAATATTGGATTGTTGATCAATATATGAGGCGTGTCGAAGTTTATCACCTTGTTAATGGCAAATTTGAGAAAAAAATTTCAGCTCAATATTACACAGATAGAGAATTTAAATTGCTGACGGAAAATCAGAAAGCTGCAGTTGTTTCTGAAATAAAAGTGTCGCTGTATGATGATTTCGTAGTGCAAGTTGAAGATATTTTTGAGCGTGTTAAATGAGGTGCTATTATGAGTGCTGAATTTGCATATCAACACAAAGACAATAGAAAATACGAAATAATTGACGGTATAACGTATATGATGGCTCGTCCGACTGCTGATCATATGACAGTTGAAGGCAATATTTTAAATGTCTTCAAAAATTATCTTAAAGGTAAATGTTGCAGAACTTTTAATGAAATTGATGTCTTTTTTAGTGAAAAAGATAATTTTATTCCTGATGTTATCATTGTCTGCAAGCCTGAGATCATTAAAAAGCGTGGAATTTTCGGAACGCCGGATTTAATTGTTGAAATTGCTTCGCCTTCAACGTCAAGAAAAGATCGTATGGAAAAATTCAAAGCTTATGAAAAGTATGGTGTCAAAGAATATTGGATAGTTTCACCTGAAGAAAAGCGTGTTGAGGTTTATCTTCTCGAAGATGGAAAATTGATCCTTGATGACGTTTATGCGGTAATTCCGGATTATGAATATAAAGAAATGTCTGAGAAGGATAAGGCTTTAGTCAAATTTGAAATTAAAGTCTCATTTTATGATGATCTTTATGTGAAATTAGAAGATATTTTTGAATATATTGAATAGACGATGATGAATTGATTAACGTTTGTCAAACATTGATCAAAATTATGTAAAAATTTGCGAGGTGATAATTTAAAATGATCCACATTTGTTATTCAGTTTATGACAAAACCGGTCGTTATTCTAAATTTGCCGGAACTTCAATGGCATCGATTTTTGAAAATACTAATCAAGACGTAACTATTCATTTACTGCACGATAACACTTTGACAACTGAAAATCGTGATAAATTCGTTCGTCTTGCCGAAAAATATGATCAGCAGATCGAATTTTATAACGTTGAAATCCTTTTTGGTGATCAACTTAAATATATTGTAGAAAAAATTCCTAAAGTTAAAGAATCACACGTGAGCATAGGAGCTTTTTATAGACTTTTTATCGCTAAAGTTTTATCAAATGATATTCACAAAGCAATATATCTTGACAGCGGCGATACGATCGTCAATTTGGATATTAAAGAACTTTGGGATATAAATCTTGAAAATAAGCCGTTAGCAGCTGTGCCGGAAGCATTAAATAAAACAAATCCAAAAGTGACTCATCTTTATTTAGTTCTTGAAAATATTGTTAAATATGAAGATTATTTCAATAGCGGCATTCTTGTTATGAATTTAGATTATTTTCGTGAAAATGAAGAAGTCCTAAAACGTGGAATAAATTTTAGAGTCGAACACTCTTATTATGAATATATGGATCAAGATATTTTGAATTATTGTTTTGCTGATGATTATGTAAAATTGCCGGTGAAATTTAATAGTTTCACTTGGGTTGAACGTCTTTTCTATAAAACTCAAAAAGCAGAAAAGAAAATTTATCATTACAGTGGCGGAGTAAATTTAGAGTTTGATTTAAATGACACTTTAAATAATCTCTACTTCAAATATTTTGTAAAAACGCCTTGGTTTAATTTTGATACTCTTGCTAATTTCTCAGCAACTTTCTACAAATTTTATAATGAACAGAAAGCGCAACTATTATATTTCACAAATTTACTCGGAAAAAAGCGACGTGCTTTCTTTGTCGATAAAAATCATTTTGAAATGTTGAAAAATATTTTTTCGATAACGGACGACGAAGAAATTATAGAAACAACTACTCCCCCCCCCCCCCCAATGTATTATTAATCTGATAAATGCTATGAATATTTCACGAAATAAAAAAATTTTCTTTATTGCTGTTAATCATCCCGGAATTTATGAAGCCATTCGTCAAGTTCTCCTTGAAAATAATTTCATTGAAAATGTCGACTTCATCAATGTAATGACTCTTTTACCGGGACAATATCTTAATACACATTTCATAGTTAAAGAAATTTAGCCGGATTGGAGGATATTTTTAGTGATTCACGTATGCTATGGACTTTATGATCGTGACGGCAAATATTCTAAATTCTGCGGAACATCGATCGTTTCGATCTTTGAAAATACAACTCAAGATGTAACAATTCATCTTTTGCACGATAACACATTGACAACTGATAATCGTGATAAGTTCATCTATCTTGCCGGGCGTTACAATCAGCAAATTGAATTTTATAATGTTGAGATTCTTGCTATAGATCGAATTAATTACATCAAAGAAAATTGTCAACGTAGTGATAGTTTTCATATTTTTAGCATAGGTGCATTTTATCGCCTACTCATTCCACAAGTACTTTCTGAAAATATTGATAAGGTTATATATCTTGATGCCGGTGATACTCTTGTTAATCTCGACATCTATGAGCTTTGGAAATTCAATGTTAATGATTATCCGCTTGCCGCTCAGAGTACACAAGCATTCAATAAAGATTTGAATGCGGCTAAGAGACAACCATTGTGCAATAATAAAATCGTTAAGGAAGAAAATTATTTTGCTAGCGGTTTACTTTTGATGAATTTAAATTACTTTCGTGAAAATATGAAAATAATCTGGGGGGGGGGGGGCAAAATAACAGTGGCTTTGAATTTTTTATTAAGCATATGGATATTTGTCCTTATCCTGATCAAGACATAATGAATTATTGTTTCTCAGAAAATTATTTAAAACTTCCACCTAATATTTCTTGGCGAGTCGGTATAATTAAGACTACTAATAAAATCAATAAGACAATTTATCATTATTGTGGACCCGGTGGAAAGTTTTCTTTAGATAAAAATGATATTTTCAGTCAGCTTTACTTTGAGTATTTTGCAAAAACGCCTTGGTTTAATTCTAAAATATTTGCAAATATATACAAAAGTATCGATCAATTACTAATTCAAAGTCAGATCAAATTGATAAATCTCTGTTCACTTATTAGTCAACGTCAACGAATATTTCTCATTGAAAATCTTAATACTGAGGAAATGAAAAAAATTTTTAGTATCTCAGCTGAAGAAATTTTAATTCAAGTTAAAGAGTCTAATGATTTAAACAAGATAACAGATGAATTTAAACGATCAAATAATAAAAAAATTTGTATGATCATTTCACCTAATTATTTAGTCATTCGTAATGTTTTAATTTCAGCCGGACTTACTGAAGGTTTCGATTTTGTAAATCTTGTTGAATTTTTTCCTAATTTATTTCAGATTCCTTTTGATACTTTTCCAATAATCAAGTCTATGTAAATATTTTAAAAAAATTTTTTGAAGGAGGAGATTTATTTTGATGTTTTTACTCGCACTATCACCGATCTTATGGTTGGTGCTTGCACTTGCAATTATCAAAATGTCACCGTGGAAGGCTTGCGTAATTGCATTGATAATTTCACTTGCGGCAGGTATGGGCGTTTGGAGTATGCAAACTCAGTACGCTATTGAAGCAGTGCTTGAAGGTTTAGCACTTGCGTGTTGGCCTATTCTTTTGGTTATCGTTGCTGCAATTTTCACTTATAATTTAGTTCTTCATACTAAGGCAATGGACACAATCAAGGATATGTTGACAAGCGTCAGTCACGACAAACGTGTTTTAATTCTCTTGATCGCTTGGGGCTTTGGTGGATTCTTGGAAGGTATGGCAGGTTTTGGAACGGCGATCGCTGTTCCTGCCGGTATGCTTGCAGGTATCGGAATTAATCCGATCTTGTCAGTTAGTGTTTGTTTAATCGCTAATTCTGTTCCGACGGCTTACGGTTCGATCGGTATTCCATTAGTAACTCTTGCTAATGTCACCGCTATGGATCCCGTTCAACTTGCAACGTTTACAAGTTTACAACTTGGCGTTTTAACTTTGCTTTGTCCGTGGTTGATTGTAATTGTTACCGGCGGATCGCTCAAGGCTTTAAAAGGTATGACTATGCTTTGTGCTGCATCTGGTTTATCATTCTTTTTGCCGGAACTTGCTTTATCAATGTTCGTTGGTCCGGAACTTGCAGTTGTCGCAGGTGCAATCGCAACTATGGGAACGATCGTTGTTATTGCTAAAAAATTTCCGGTTGATGATCCTGAATATGCAATGCCTTCACAAGCTGAAACAAAAATTGATTCTTCAAAAGCACTTACTGCTTGTATGCCATTCATTTTGATCTTCATTTTCTTGTTGATGACTAGTAAACTCGTTCCGCCGATCAATCAAGCATTAATGACGATCAAATCAAGTGTTCCGATCTACACCGGTGAAGGCGGCTCACCTTATACATTTGTTTGGGTTAATACGCCTGGTGTTTTGATTTTGATCGCGGCATTTTTAGGCGGACTTAAACAAGGTGCAAGTTTTGGTGAAATGTTCGGCGTTCTTGGCAAGACGATCAACGGCTTGAAATTTACAATGGTTACGATCATTGCTGTTATTGCTACTGCTAAAGTTATGGGTTACAGTGGAATGACCGGACAGATCGCTGATACTGCCGTTGCGGCGACAGGTACTGCTTATCCTGCGATAGCGGCTTTCTTAGGATCAGTTGGTACTTATATAACCGGCTCTGCAACGTCAAGTTGTGTTCTTTTCGGTAAATTACAAGTTATTGCAAGTCAAGCGATCGGTGCGCCGGAAAGTGTTCAGGCTTGGGTCGCGGCAGCTAATGCAACCGGTGCTTGTGCCGGTAAAATGATTTCGCCGCTGTCGATTGCGATCGGTTCTGCGGCAATCGGCGTGCAAGGTGCTGATTCTCAACTGCTTGCTTTTGCCGTGAAATTTTATATTCCATTCGTGATA
>JAFUZV010000213.1 GCA_017476425.1 Selenomonadaceae bacterium | reverse complement strand
TTCAATATTGTAATGATAGATCGGCACAGGTTTAGGCGGCTCAGGATAATTAGGATTTGCAACAACTGATGGCGATTCGTAAACTTTGCCTGTCATTCCGTAAGCACTGATCACATAATACATAGGTATTGCACTTGTCGGCACTTTATAAGTATTTTCCTGCGCCGGTTCTTCAATAAATTTATGATATTCCGATGCGCCGGGTATTACGCCTGTTGATCGTGAAACAGTTTCAACTTTATAAGTGCAAGGATAAAATAAAGGTTTCCAACTTAAAATTAATCTTTCGCCTTCAACTTTGAAATTTGTTTCAAGTCGATCTTCATTCAACAATAATACGTCAGTTTGTTCAACGATGTAGATCATAAACAACGTAAAGAAAGCGATCACCGGGACAAATATAAAAAAATTTTTCATTTCTAATTTACTGCTCACTTTGAAAAAAATTTTTTGAGATTAACATTTTATCAAGTTGAGTTGATCGCGTCAAATGTTTATTTGAAATTCTTTGAAGTCTTTTTTTGTTTACAATTATTCAAAACGTGATAAAATACAATGCGGAATTATGAATTCGGAATTCGGAATTTAAAAAATAAATAATTCCTAATTAAGCATTCCGCATTCCGAATTAATGAAGGGTGATTTATTTATGAACGTCGGAATAGACATCGGCTCGACAACAATCAAGCTCGTTGTTCTGGACGATAATAAAAAATTCGTCTTTAAAAATTATTCACGACATTTTTCGGAGATCGGCTTATCGCTTTTAAATGAGTTATCGACTTTGAAAAAGATCGTCGGCGAAAAAAATTTTAATTTTGCACTAACAGGATCGGCGGGTATGGGTATAGCGAAAAAATTAGCCTTGCCGTTCGTGCAAGAAGTGATTGCTTGTCGAGAGGCTGTCAAGTCATTTATTCCAAATACTGATACTGTTGTTGAGTTAGGTGGTGAAGATGCAAAAATAACTTACTTCGGCAAAGCACCGGAGCAAAGAATGAATGGAGTTTGTGCAGGTGGTACAGGATCATTTATCGATCATATGGCAAGTCTTTTATCAACTGATGCCGCCGGTTTAAATGCACTTGCTGAAAAAGGTCGACAGATTTACACGATCGCCTCAAGATGTGGAGTCTTTGCTAAAACAGACATTCAAGCGTTGATGAATGACGGCGTTAAGAAAGCTGATATTGCATTGTCGATTTTTCAAGCCGTTGTAAATCAAACGATCGGAAATTTAGCACAAGGTCGCCCGATTAGTGGTAACGTTGCATTTTTAGGCGGACCATTGCATTTTTTGTCAGAACTCAAAAAGCGATTCATTGAGACGTTGAAACTTGATGATGATCACATTGTCAACGTTGAAGACGGAAATTATTTTGTTGCAATGGGTGCGGCGTTGAGTAATGAGACGAAAAATATCAGCGTTGAGACATTAGAAACGACGATCAGTAAAGCAAGTCAAGCGGCAACAGTTGAGACTCGTCAAGCTGATTTCGTTTTATTTGATGATGAAGTTGATTATCAGAATTTCAAAAAACGTCACGATCAACATAAAGTTAAACGTGGCGATCTTAAAACTTACAGCGGAAAAATTTTTGTTGGTATCGACGCAGGATCAACAACAACTAAATTAGTTGCGATCGGCAAAGATAAAGAAATTCTTTACACTTCATATGGCAGTAATCAAGGATCACCGCTGAAAACTGTTGTTAATGCAATGCGTGATCTCTATGATAAATTGCCTTCAACGGTTGAGATCGGCGGAGTATTCACTACAGGTTATGGCGAATCGATCGTTAAAGCGGCACTTCACGCTGACGGATCAGAAGTTGAAACGTTTGCACATTTAAGAGCGGCGCAGGAATTTTGTCCGGAAGTTAGTTTTGTGCTTGACATTGGCGGTCAAGATATGAAATGTTTCTTTGTTGAGAATGGAACGATCGGAAATATTACACTAAACGAGGCTTGCAGTGCAGGTTGTGGATCATTCATTGAAAATTTTGCTCAAGGCTTGCATATGACGGCGGCGGAATTTTCTAAGAAGGCTTTGACCTCAAAAGCACCTGTTGATCTTGGTACACGCTGTACAGTCTTTATGAATTCAAAAGTTAAGCAAGCTCAAAAAGATGGCGCAGAAGTCAGTGACATTTCAGCAGGAATTTCATTATCAGTTATCAAAAATGCACTTTTCAAAGTTATGCAGCTCAAGGATGTTGAAACGCTTGGAAAAAATATTGTCGTTCAAGGCGGAACTTTTTATAATGATGCTGTTTTGCGATCGATTGAAAAATTATTAAATCGTGAAGTGATTCGCCCGGACATTGCAGGCTTAATGGGTGCTTACGGAGCAGCTTTGTTAATGCAGAATGCAGAATGCATAATGCAGAATTATAAATAAAAAATCCTTTCTGATGATGAATTGAAAGATTTTACTGTTGAAACTAAATCTTATCGTTGCGGCGGTTGTGGTAACAAGTGCTTGATCACTATGCAGAAATTTCCTGACGGTGAAAAATATTTTACCGGCAATCGTTGTGAACGTGGTGCAGGCGGTAAAAATTCTGTTGCTAATGACGTGCCGAACATTTACGCTTACAAGTACAAAAGAGTTTTCGACTACAAGCCGCTTGATGAAAATTCTGCAATTCGTGGTGAGATCGGTATTCCTCGAACGTTAAATATTTATGAAGATTATCCATTTTGGTTTACATTTTTTACGAAATTAAATTATCGTGTCGTATTGAGTGGTAAATCAACAGCGGAAATTTTTTATAAAGGTATGTCGACTATTCCCAGTGATTCTCTATGTTATCCTGCTAAACTTGCACACGGTCATATAATGGATTTGATCGATAAAGGTGTTAAAAAAATTTTTTATCCTTGCGAGCCTTATAATTTCGATACAAGATCAGATAATTATTATAATTGTCCGATCGTTGCATCATATGCTGAAAATATTCGTGGCAATATGGATATTCTCCGTGAAAAAAATATCAAATTTATTCAGCCATTCTTGCCTGTCAACAATATGAATAAGTTGATCGATCGTCTCACTGAAGAATTTAAATCAGAAGGAATTAGTAAAAAGGAAATTTCAGCGGCGATCGACTGCGCAGTTGATGAACTTGAAAATTATCGTCGTGATGTCAATGCTTACGGTGAAAAGATCATTGAAAGGATCAAAAAAACCGGCGAACAGGCAATTTTGCTCGTCGGTCGTCCTTATCATATTGATCCGGAGATCAATCACGGTATCCCGGAAATGATTCAATCGTATAATTTGCCGATCATTTCTGAAGATGCAATTTATCATTTGCCGGTTAAATCACCAAAATTATCAGTTGTCAATCAATGGAGTTATCACGCAAGACTTTATCACGCTGCACAATTCGCTTGTGAAAATCCAAATTTAACATTGATTCAACTTTCATCATTCGGCTGTGGACTTGACGCATTAACAACCGATCAAGTCAAAGAAATTTTAGAAAGTCATAAAAAAATCTACACAATGATTAAACTTGACGAAGTATCTAATTTAGGCGCGGCAAGAATCAGATTGAGATCATTGCTTGCGGCGTTAAATTGTCGTGAAGAAATTCCATATCACGAAATAAAATCAATCGAACGCCCAAAATTTACCGCTGAATGTAAAAAAACTCATACAATTTTAGCTCCGCAGATGGCTCCGATTCATTTCGATCTTTTGAAAACCGTTTTGAATAAATATGATTATAAGGTTGTTATTCCTAAAATGCCGGATAAAGCGGCGATCGATCTCGGTCTTCGTTACGTTAATAATGATATGTGTTATCCTGCGATCGTTGTGATCGGTCAGTTAATCGCAGCGTTGAAAAGCGGCGATTGTGATCCGGATCATACATCGATAATTTTATTTCAGACTTGTGGAGCTTGCCGGGCAACAAATTATATCAGCGTGCTTAGAAAAGCAGTTAAAGCCGCCGGTTTTCCACAAGTGCCGGTTTTTGCCTGCTATGGCTTGCCTGATGAAACTGATGAATTTGAAATGAGTCGTGATTGTTTAATGGACGCGATCAAGTCTGCAGTTTACGGCGATCTTTTGATGAATGTCAAGAATAGAATGAAACCTTATGAAATTAGACGCGGTGAAACTCAACGGCTTTTTGACGAATGGATGACGATCGCAAAAAGTGATCTTGTCAATGGAAATTATTTGACATTCAGAAAAAATATCAAATCGATCGTCAAGCAATTCGACGCGATCGAAATTGATGAGACGATTCAAAAGCCGAAAGTTGGTATTGTTGGTGAAATTTTAGTTAAATATCACCCGATCGCTAATAATCACCTTGAAGAAGTTTTGATGAATGAAGGCGCAGAAGTTGTTATGCCGGACTTATTAGATTTCTTTTTGTATATTGCTTATGATTCGATCGTTAAAAGAAAACTTTTAGACGGATCACGCAAGGATAAAATTTTTTCAGAAATTTTCATTCAGTTAATTGAATTTTTCCGTCGTCCGATGAAATCTGCACTTGAAAAAAGTATACATTTTAGATCGCCTTATTCGATCAAAAAGACTGCTGAACTTGCATCACGTCACGTTAGCTGCGGAAATATGGCAGGTGAAGGCTGGTTTTTAACCGGCGAAATGGTTAAGCTGATCGAAGAAGGTATTAATAATGTAATTTGTCTTCAACCGTTCGGCTGCCTTCCGAATCACATTACCGGTAAAGGTGTAATGCACGAATTGAGATCGAAATATGACGGTGCAAACATTGTTGCTATTGACTGCGATGCCGGATCAAGTGAAGTTAATCAACTCAACAGAATTAAATTAATGTTAGCGGTTGCACGTGAAAATTTAGATGAGGAAAATAAATTAACGAGGTACGCAGAATGAGAATAAAAATTTTGATGATCGGAATATTTATTTTGACAATGTTGTTAGTTGGTTGTGGTGATGAAGAAAAAAATTCTGATAAAGAGACTGAAAAAAATTCAACGAAAACTGAAGAAGTTGCAAAAATTCCGAGCGTTCCAACTGATGACGTGATTGTTGATGATAATTTTTCAAATTTGCAACTTTCTGAAGTTAATAAGCCTGTTTTTGATCGTCATACAATTTGGGAACGTCAAGAAGCCGGCTTGCCTATGGAATTGCCGCCGATCACTGAATATACTCAAGGCAAAGTTGCTTATCTGACTTTTGACGACGGTCCGGACGATAAAGTTACACCGATCATTTTGGATATTCTCAAAAATTATGGTATCAAAGCAACTTTTTATGTCTGTGGTAATATGGTTGAGACTTATCCTAATGTCTTGAGAAGAATTTATGAAGAAGGTCACGCGATCGGAAATCATTCTTATAATCACGTTTACAAGGAACTTTATCCTTCGACTGATAATTTTCTAAAGCAAATTTCATACACTGACGAAATTATTAAAGAAGTGATCGGAGTTCGACCGCTGATTATAAGAACGCCCGGTGGTCGTGCCGGAATGTGGACACCGGATTATGAACCGTTGATGACGGCTTGCGGTTACGTTGAACACGATTGGAATGTCAGCAGTGAAGATGCAACGTCAAAGAAACCTAATCCACAAGAAATTATTCAACTGATCGATCAACAGACGAATAAGGAACTCAAAGACGGCGCAGCGATCATTTTAATGCACTCAACGGCACAGAAAGCTAACACTGCGGCGGCATTGCCCGGAATAATTAAAGTACTCGTTGATAAAGGTTATAATTTCGGTGTCGTTACACCAATGACACCTCAACCCTGGTAAATTTTTAATTCGGAATGATGAATGCGAAATTCGGAATTGATAATTAAAAAAATTCCGCATTCCGAATTACGCATTCCTAATTAATATTATGGATAAGGCTACAAAAATTTTAATAGTTATAAATGCAATTTTGATCGTTGCACTTGGGATTTTATATTTTGTTTTGTTTTCTGATTCAAAATCTGACAACGGACAAAGATTTAACATATTAAATCATTCAAAAAAAGAAATTCCGGAAGTTGCTGACGATATAAATGAAATTCAAGATATGATAAATTTAACGCTCGGTAAAGAAGTTCCAAAATTTGCCGTTTATTTGTTTCGTCCAAAATTAGAAAAGCAGCCATTGATCTTTCAATCACGCCCGATGAGACCTGCAAGTATGATCAAAGTATTTGTACTTGCAAAGGTTATGGAAGATGCAAGAGACGGCAGATTGTCACTTGATGAAATGATCCCGATCACTGCAGAAAATATTGTTGGCGGCGCAGGATCGATCGCCGGTGAAGGTATCGGTGCACTTGTTCCGATTCGTAAAGCTGCTGAACTTATGATTATTGAAAGTGATAACACGGCAACAAATATTTTAATTGATCGCGTTGGTATGGATAATTTAAATTCGTATCTCAAAAAGAATGGTTATAATGATACGATTGTTAATCATAAAATGATGCTCCAAAACGATAATACAAATTTATCTTCTGCGGCTGATCTCGGTGAACTCTTCAAAAGAATTTATCAAAATGAATGCGTTAATGAATATTTCGATCGCTTGATGATCTCTTATCTTCTCAGACAAGATGATAAAGATTGTTTTCCGGCGGCATTGCCTTATTGGAATATTGCACATAAAACCGGCGAAGTTGAGGGACTTTATGATGACGGCGGAATTTTCTACGGATCGAATGGTGATTTTATTCTTGTGATAATGAATGATGGTTTTGAAAGTCGTGGTGAAACGATCGACAATATGAAAAAAATCGCTGCGAATATTGCGGATAATTTTATGGTGAATAAATATGAGCAATAACGATAAAAATAATTCTTTCCAAAGAATATGGCGAGCATTTTCATTACTTTCCGGCGTTGGAATTTATATCGTCGTCGTGATTTTAATTTGTCTTTATATCGGCGGACTTGTTGATGATTATTTTTCGCTGAACGGCAAAGCTAAATTGATCGGAATAATTTTAGGTTTTCCGATCGCTTTTTATTCTCTCTATCGTCAACTTAAAAACGGCGGAATAATTTAAATTTGAAAACGTGAATTTTGAAATTGTGATTTTGTAAACAAACTGAAAAAATTCTGATAAAAATTTTTATAAAGTATTGACCTTAATCTAAAAAATTTATAAAATATATAATCGTTGGAAGTGTTTTTTTTCTGCGTCTCAAGTTTAAATTTGAGACATTATGAAAGGTGGTATTTTTATGGAAATTGCTTTTTGCCGCATTGACGATCGTCTGATCCACGGGCAAGTTGCAACAGTCTGGTCAAAGGTTACCGGCTGCAATCGTATTATGTGCTGCAGCGACGAAGTTGCAAAAGATGAACTTCGCAAAAAACTTCTTCTGCAAGTCGTTCCGCCGGGACTCAAAGGCTACGTTGTACCGGTTGACAAAGCTGTTGAGGCTTACAAAAATCCAAAATATGACAGCTTTAAAACCTTGTTCCTCTTCACTAATCCGACTGATGTTGTGCGTGCTGTCAAAGGCGGCATTCCGTTTAAGTCCGTCAATCTCGGCGGTAAGTGCTTTAAAGACGGTGACACAATGATCTCTCAAGCCGTCGCTGTTAATGCTGACGATGTCAAAGCTATTAAAGAACTCGTTAGTATGGGTATTGAAGTTGAGATGCGTAAACTTGCTAACGATCCAAAAGTCGATGCAATGGACGCTCTCAAATCAAAAGGTCTTGCATAATTTAATTCGGAATTAGAAATTCGGAATTAGGAATTGGAGTGCGGGATCAAAAAACAATTCCGCATTCCGCATTCCTAATTCACAATTAGTAATAACCTTGAAAATTTAATATCGAAAGAAAGAGGTGTCCTTGAAATGTCCGGTATGACATTAATCATGCTGTTCATTGTTGCGGCTATTGCCGGTATGGCATCAGTCCTTGACGAAGCACAATTTCATCGTCCGGTTATTGCTTGCACAATGACAGGCGCAGTTCTCGGAGACATTACAACTGGAATTATTCTTGGCGGTACTCTTGAAATGATGGCACTCGGCTGGATGAACGTCGGTGCAGCTATGGCTCCTGATGCAGCTCTTGCCTCAACCGTTTCAACCGTTCTTGTTATTGTTGGTCATCAATCGATCGGCGCAGGTATTGCTCTTGCAGTTCCACTTGCAGCTGCCGGTCAAGTTCTTACTATTTTTGTCCGCACTATTACTGTTTTCTTCCAACATTTAGCTGATAAATATGCTGAAGAAGCAAATATGCGTGGTATTGAAATGTGTCACATTGCAGGTTTACTTCTTCAAGCATTGCGTGTTGCAATTCCGACTGTTGCGATCGCTATGGTTGCCGGTACTGACGTTGTTAATAACGCTCTTAATTCGATCCCGGAAGTCATTACTCGCGGTCTTCAAGTCGCCGGTGGATTTATCGTAGTTGTCGGTTATGCAATGGTTATCAATCTGATGAATGCACAAAAGTTAATGGTTTATTTCTTCTTGGGATTCTTGATCGCCGTCTTTACTGATGTCAACTTGATCGGTTTCGGTGCGATCGGTGCAATCTGCGCTTATTTCCATATCAAAGATATGCAGAAAGATATTGCTATTGCAGAAGCGGCTAAAACTGGTGGTGGCGGCGGTGCTGTTGAAGGCGACGACATCGACGATTCTGATTTAATGTAAGTGAGGAGCGTGAAACTAATGGCAGATAAAAAAGTCACTAAAGATGATCTGTTTTGGACTTTTATCAGATCTAACTTCCTGCTTGGCTCCTTCAACTTTGAGCGTATGCAGGCTATGGGATTTTGCTGTGCAATGATGCCTATTCTTAAAAGAGTTTACAGCGATAATACCGAAGAACTCAAAGCGGCTTTGAAACGTCACTTGGAATTTTTCAACACTCAGCCGTTCGTTGCAGCAGCAATTATGGGTATTATCGGAGCTATGGAAGAGAAACGTGCTAACGGTGCAGAAATTTCACCGGCGACTCTTTCAGGTGTTAAAGTCGGTTTGATCGGTCCGCTTGCCGGTGTTGGTGATCCTATCTTCTGGGGTACAGTTCGTCCGGTGCTTGCGGCTCTCGGTGCCGGTATTGCATTAACCGGTTCTTTGATCGGTCCGTTGATCTTCTTCGTTGGTTTTAATATCATTCGTCTTGCAACTCACTGGTATGGTGTCAAGTACGGTTATGAAAAAGGTACTGAACTTGTTGAAAATATCGGCGGTAATGAAATGCACTTCTTAACAGAAGGCGCAAGTGTTCTCGGTCTTCTCGTTATGGGTGCTCTCGTTGCAAAGTGGACAACTGTCAATATGCCGCTGGTGATCTCTGAATACACTAATTCAGCCGGTGATCACGTCGTTACAACTCTGCAAAATATTCTTGACAGCTTAATGCCTGGTATGGTTGCATTGTTAATGACTTTTGCTTGTATGAAGATATTGAAAGCCGGAGTTAATCCTCTTGTTGTTATCGTTGGACTCTTTGCTCTCGGTATCGTCGGTTATGCGATCGGACTTTTCGCTTAATTAGACAAATAAAATTTCGACTAATATATTTATTAATTAATTCGGTTTAATTAGCAAGAATATAAAAAATCTTCGTTAGATCAAAACGATCAAGCGAAGATATTTTTTTGTCTTCAATTAAATTCAATCGACGAAGAAAATTTTTAATTTAATCAGAATTTAATTGACGAACTCAAACAACACGAATAAAATAATTCAGATCAAATTTTTAAATTTAGTTGCTTCACTTCTTGCAAGTTCATCACAACGTTCATTAAAATGATCACCGGCGTGGCCTTTCACCCATTGAAATTTGATCTCGTGAATTGACATTAAATTATCAAGTTTTAGCCACAAATCTTTATTTAAAACAGGTTTTTTCGCAGAAGTTATCCAGCCGTTACGTTTCCAGTTGACGATCCAATTTTTTGTGAAAGCATTCTTGAGATATTGACTATCTGTAAAAAGTTCGACTGAAGAACCTGCAGGAATTTTATTTAGTGCATTGATCGCCGCAAGCATTTCCATTCGATTGTTAGTTGTATGCTTATCGCCGCCGTGCAATTCACTGATCTCACCGGTTTCACAATCAACAATAATTGCAGCATAACCGCCTGATCCGGGATTTCCAAGACAAGAACCATCAGTGTAAAT
>JAFUZV010000212.1 GCA_017476425.1 Selenomonadaceae bacterium | reverse complement strand
ACAAAGTTTTTTAGAAAATTTACAAGCGGTGAACTTGCGCAGCGTATGGGCGGAATCCAAGAAATTAAATCATTAATCAGCGGCGAATTTGTTGCAACCGTCTTCAATATAATTTTTTCGTTTTGGTCGCTGTTCTTAATGTGCTATTACAGTGTAAAATTGACGGCGATAGCGTTCGTCATTTGGATAATTTACTGTTTGATAATGATTTTAATTTATCGCCGTGTAGTTTTATTTCAAACAAATTTAATCGAAGCGAAAAATAATACTTCCGGAATTGTTCAGCAGATTTTTACGGGACTTGCGAAATTTCGTATACAAGGTGCCGAAGAACAGGCTTATTACTTATGGAGTAAAGCATTCGGTGAAGAATGGAAATGGAACAAAAAACTTCGCTGGCAAGAAAATTACAATTTAATAATCAGCAGCATTCAACCTTTTATCTTGACAATGATTTTATATTATGTAACATTCAACTCTATGAAAGATCCGAACGGTGGAATAGGTTATGCACAATTTTTGGCGTTTCAATCTGCCTTCACCGGTTTCAATGCTACGCTTAATTCTTTTATACCTCTGATCGGAAAATTCTTTACGATGAAGCCGCACATTGAAAATTTACGTCCGATACTTGATGCCGAGCCGGAAATTGCAGAAGATAGAATTGATGCTGACGTTTTAACTGGTGCGATTGAAGTTAATCACGTTACTTTCGCTTATGATGAAAATTTGCCGGACGTTTTGCACGACGTAAGTTTTAGAATATCAGCTGGTGAAAATGTGGCGATCGTTGGTAAAAGCGGCTGCGGTAAATCTACTTTGATTCGTTTATTGTTAGGATTTGAAGAACCAAAACAAGGTGCAGTTTATTATGACGGTCAAGACTTAGCAGAATTATCTTTGCCTTCAGTTCGATCACAAATGGGCGTTGTCTTGCAAAATGGTCAGCTAATGACTGGAGATATTTTTACAAACATAGTCGGCACGACAGCATTAACAATGGAAGATGCTTGGGCAGCGGCGGAGTCGGCGGGAATAGCTGACGATATTAGAAAAATGCCTATGGGAATGCAAACGGTTATAAGTGAAGGTTCATCAAATATTAGTGGAGGACAAAGACAAAGAATTTTGATCGCAAGAGCATTAGCGGCGAAACCGAGCATTTTGATCTTTGATGAAGCCACTTCAGCACTTGATAATAGAACTCAAGCGATTGTTACTGAGAGTGTTGATAAACTTCACGCAACAAGAATTGTAATTGCTCATCGACTCTCAACAATTCGCAACTGTGATAGAATCCTTGTAATGGACAAAGGCAGATTAGTTGAGAGCGGCAGCTTTGATGAATTAGTGGCGCAAGGCGGATTATTTGCCGGGCTTGTTAAAAGGCAGGTGGCTTAAAATGGAACTCACAGCACAAGAATATTTGAGACATAAATATAACAGGGCGAAGGTCGAAGGGCTAAAGGCTGAGAAGGATCAACTCAGCCCTCACGACTCAGCCTTCAGCCCTTATAATTTACCGTTGACTGATGAAGAATTTGTTAATCAATGGGTTGAAGTCAGTGGCGATGACGTGATTAATTTCTTAAACGAAAATTTTAATCTTGAAACAAATATTTTTAAGTGGAAAGATAAACCAAATTTAAAAATAAATTTTGCCTCAACTTTAGGCGGAAATTTGCCGGTAATTTTTACTTCTAATCATTACGACTTCTTAATTATGGAAGCAATTTTAAACGGTCGTCGTGAATTAAGAAAATATCCTGCAACAGTGAATGCCTTTACAATCTCGGCAAAGAGTGAAAACATTTATCGTCATCGCTTGATACTTTTAAATCGTGCTCCTTATAGTAATGTTTCTGCTGACAAATTAAATCTGACTGTTGATCAATGGCTTGAGAAGTCTCATATATTACGCTTGAATCACGAAATTGCACATTATGAAACGCTGCGGATTTTCGGCGGTATGAAGAATCACGCACTTGATGAAATTCTTGCTGATGCAATGGGTCAATTAGCGGCGTTTGATCATTTTGATATTGATCGTCAAAAATTATTCTTCGGGCTTGAAAATGATCATTGCAACGGCAGACTTACATTTTATTGTCAAACGGTTAAATCAGAGGAACGCAAAATAGTTTATAAAGCCGTCAATGATGTTTTGCCGATATTAGCGGATCAAATTAATAAAGATCAGACTCATTTTAATTTACTTTGTCTTTTGGCTTGCAATAGTATTTTAGATATTTTGAATTGGAGGTCTTAACTTGCTAAAAAAATTAATATCAGCAGGACTGACGAGTATAATTTTGATCGTCTTGCCTTCAATAACAAATGCCGCTGAAGTGATCAATTTAGATTTAGAAAAGAGTATAGAATTAGCATTGAAAAATAATCGTGACATAGAACAATCAGCGAAAGATCGAGAATCAGCGGCTTGGGCTTATTCGCAGGCACGCCGAAATATGGGACCAAAATTGACGTGGACAACTTCAGCAATGCACATAGGCGGACGCGATTATAAATCATATCGTGAAATGCACGACTATGATGATGATTATCCATCTTATGACAATGAATTTTCAAACACAGTTGGAATAGAAATGCCGATTTATACCGGCGGCAGTCAAGAACGACAGATTGATGCAACACGATATGGAATCAATTATGCTGATCTGACGTTAGAGAATGTCAAGCAAGAGATCAAATATCAAACAACATCAGCATATTATCAACTTTTGCAGCGAAAAGCCTTGATAACTGTTGAAGAGGAAGCAGTCAAGACATTGCAGGAACATTTAAACAACGTAAATATAAATTACGAAGAAGGAACGGCGGCGAAGTCTGACGTACTTGCATCAAAAGTTCAGCTGGCAGATCGGCAGCAAGCATTAGTAACGGCGCAAGGAAATTATTCTAATGCAATGGCGGACTTGAATAATCTGATCGGCTTGCCTGTAATTACAATTTTAGAAGTCAACGACGAATTGAGGTATTCAAAATACAATTTAAGTCTTGAAGAATGTATAAATCACGCATTGAAAAATCGACCGGACGGAATCGCCGCTGATTATGCCGTCAAGCAAGCTGAAATGACAATGAAATCTGCAAAGTCCGGCTATCGTCCGAGTGTTACGGCAGTGGTTGATAAAAATATTTCCGGCGAAGGATCATTTAATCAAGATCATAGCGGATCGTGGAATGCCGGACTTAGAATGTCGTGGAATGTCTTTGATAACGGCGTGACGAGTGCACAAGTCCACGAAGCGAAATCAGCATTTGAAAAAACGCAATCGCAAGCAATACAAATGAAAGAAAAAATTCAGCTTGAAGTGGCAAAAGCATACACTGATTTAATTTCTGCCGAAAAAAATATCAGTACAATGGAGACAGCGGTGAAATTTGCTGAAGAAGATTATATGATCGCTCAACTTCGATATAATGAAGGAGTCGATACGAATTTAGCGGTGATGGATGCGCAAGAGAAGTTGACGGAAGCACGAACAAATTATTATAATTCACTCTACAATTATAACATTGCGAAAGCGGCATTAGATAAATCAATGGGCGTTCCGATCAATATTAATGTTCCGCTTTACGTTGAGGCGGAACAAGTTGGAAAATCTTCAAAGAAAGCATTAGAAGAATCAAAAATTGAAACGGTTAATGAATATCAATTAACAAAACCATTCGAGGTAAAACAATGAGCATACCGACAATAATTATTGATGAACATAATGAGGCGTTTTATATCTGGCATTACTTCATTGAAAAAAAATTTATTAATCGAACTGAAAATTATTTACTTCACGTTGATCATCACGAGGATATGGAATGCGGCGGCTATGATTGGGATTTCAGCGATAAAAATAATCTGCCGGAAAATACCGAAGAAGCCAAAAAATTTACAGATAAATGTTTAGGAATTGCTGATTTTATAATTCCGGCGATTTATCAAGATATTTTTTCAACGATTCACATATTAAAAAATTTGATACCTGCGCCGCTGAAAATTCAAGATCAATATGTCAAATGTCTTGACAACAAATTTATATTAAGTTATGGTAATTATGTGCCGTTCATTCATTCAGCTGAAAAAAATAATTTGCAAAGTAAATATCATTTTTTTAGAAAGATTGAAGGCGGCTTGAATGAAAATGATATAATTCCTTCAGATAATTTGATTCTTGATGTTGATCTTGATTATTTTTGCTGGGACGATTCATTAAGTACAGTTGAAGAAAAGCGTTTAGAAATTACTTCTGAGGCTTATTTTGATTATATTTCAAATAAAAATCATCCATTTCGTATTTTGCCGCGAAAAATTTTGAAGATTGAAGAACGTAGCGGAAAATATTTTATAATTTACAAGGAGAATTTGAAGCCGCGACCGCCGACGAGTGAAGAAATTATTATTAAACGGATTGACAGATTAATGAATTATTTTGTGAATTTAAACCTTAAACCGAAAGCTATAGATATTTGCCGATCATCTTATTCCGGTTATTTACCGCGTCAAAGAGCTGAATTTGTTGAGAGAGAATTTATTAAAAAACTCAATAAAATTATGGATTTAAATTTGTTGGAGTGTTAATATTGAAAAATTTATATCAACGGTTAATAATTTCCGCTTTTTTTTATGCAATATCATTGATTTTATTTCAATACATTTTCAATCTGCAGAATACGAATATTAGAATTGCATCATTTCTTGCACCAATTTTTGGTATTATGTGGGGATTGATCGGATCAATCGGTGTTGGCTTAGGAAATTTTATTGCTGATCTCACAAATTCAAATTTTCAATCGAATTATGTCCATTTTTATTTATTAGGTTCATTCGGTAATTTTTTATCAGCATATTTAAATTATTTTTTATGGAATAGATTATTTCTTAACAAAGATGATAATCCTTTTGCAATTAATTTAAAAAATATGTTGCGTTATATCGCCATTCAATTTATAGTAGTAACATTAACAAGTTTATATTTAATTTGCATAAATAATTTAGTATTCGATCAAACTGCACTTTTTGATTTATTTTTAACAATAACCGTTAATAATTTTGATGTTAATGTTCTCTTAGGATTGCCGATACTTTTATTCTTGATGAGTAGTAATAATTTTGAAAGTCAAAATGATTCTGCATTATCGAAGCCGATTTATTATAAAATTGCTAAAGGTTTTTGCATTTTTATGGTGATTTTAGTTTTTATTATGTCGATCAATGCAATAATGAATATGCAAGGCGATTACTCATCAAACGAAATTTGGTTTAATTTTTATAAAAATACATTTCTAGTTTTACATTTTACATTAGCGATACAATTAATATTGATCGGATATATCGAAAAAAGTGTAATAAAACCGCTGACGGACATAACAAAAACGGCAGTAAAAATTACTAATTCAGACCCGGAACGAGAAAAAATTTCATTTGAAGTTGTAAACTCCGGCGATGAATTAGAATTATTATCAAAGACACTTCACAAAATGCAGGAAAGTATTTACAAATATATAACAAACTTAAAACAGACATTAACCGAACGAGAACGAACGAAAGCACAATTAGAAATCGCAATGAATATTCAAGCGGCGTTATTGCCTTCACCGAAGCCGTTAAATGAAAAATTTTCACAGATTAAAGTTGAAGCGTTAATGAATCCGGCTTTGATGATCGGCGGCGACTTTTACGACTTAAAAATTGTTGATGATGATCACATTGTAATTGTTGTCTCTGATATTTCTGATAAAGGAATCCCTGCGGCGTTATTTATGACGATAACTCATACATTGATCCATCACAAGATCAGCAGCGGAGAAAATATTTCATTGCCGAAAATTTTTTCAGAGACAAATAATCAGCTTTGTGAAAATAATGATACTGAAATGTTTGCAACGGCGGTTGCGGTGTTGTATGAAATTTCAACAGGCAAGATGATTTATGTTAATGCCGGACACACGAGTCCGTTAATAGTTCACGCTGACGGCAGTTTTGAGTATCTCAAGAAGAGATCAGGCGCAATGCTTGGATCAATGGAAGATAATTTTTATAAAGAACTCGAAACGAAATTAATAAAAGGTGACTTGTTAGTTTTATATTCTGACGGAGTAACTGAGGCATTAAATGAGGACGAAGAATTTTATCAAGAGAAACGACTTGCAGAGACAGTAAAAGAAATTGTCTTGAATGATCAGAAAGATGAAATTGCTCCGACGATAAGGAAAGATATAAAAAAATTCGTCGGAAAGCATTCGCAATCAGACGATATTACAATTGTTACTTTAAAGATACTTAAATCTGTTGAAAAATCCTCATCTAAGCAAATTCAATAAATCGCTGGCGTTGGAATTTGAATTTTTTTCTTGCTCTTCATTGTCAGTAGATTTATCATTTTCAACGGAATCAAGCATTTTTGAAAAATCATTTGAAGTTCTATTTGTACTTGTTGTATTAGAAGTAGACTTCTTTTTTTTGTTAAAATCGCTACGAACTTCACCTATTGACCCAATTCTCATAAACTTATTACCTCCAATTTTAATTGTATTTTAGCAGAAAAATTTTTGATCGTCAATGAAGTTAATAGCGATCTTGATTTTTAATCGTGATTATGCTATATTCAAAAAAATTTTTTTGGAGGTTAAGAAGTTGCCGAAATTTAATTTTGAAGAGATAATCAGCGCAATAAATGCTGAAGTCATTAACGGAGATAAAAAAATTATTTTTAGTGAGATCGTCACGGACAGCAGAAAAATTATTGACGGTTCATTGTTCATTGCGATCAAAGGTGAGACTTTCAACGGTGAAGATTTTGCAGTTGAGGCGATCAATAAAGGTGCAGCCGGTGTTATCGTCAGCAAAGATTGTCCGAAAAAAAATTTGCCGTCAAGCGGAATTATTTTTAAAGTTGATGACACTTTGAAGGCTTATCAAATGATCGCTCGTCAATGGCGAATGAAATTTAATATTCCGATCGTTTCGATCACCGGATCAAATGGCAAGACGACGACGAAAGATTTAACAGCGGCGGTGTTGAGTGCAAAAGGTGAAGTACAAAAGACTTCAGGAAATTTCAATAATGAGATCGGCGTGCCTTTAACGCTGCTCGGTATCAATGAAAATCATAAATCAGCAGTTGTTGAGATCGGAATGCGTGGACTTCATCAGATTGAAGGACTTGCAAAAATTGTTAAGCCGAACATAGGAATTGTTACAAATGTTGGTGAAACTCATATTGAATTGCTTGGATCGATTGAAAATATTGCTCGTGCAAAGCGTGAATTAGTTGAGGCGATCGAAAGCGGCGGAACAGTGATTTTGAATGCTGATGATCCGAATGTTATCAATATGAAAAATTTTGTAAAGTCCGGCGTTAAGGTGATCACTTTTGCGATTGATAACGCGGCTGATATTCACGCTGAAAATATTTCTAATGATTCAACGTCAACAAGATTTATCGTCAACGGAAAAAATTTTGAAATTCCGATGCTCGGAAAGCATAATGTTTCAAATGCACTTGCGGCGATCGCTGCCGGTGTTGCAGTCAATTTAAATCTTGATCAGATCGCTGAAGGTTTAAAAAATCTTTCTGCAACGAAGATGAGATTTGAAACGATTGAACGAAACGGCTTGCACATTATCAACGATGCTTATAATGCAAGTCCGCTTTCAATGCGTGCGGCACTTCAAACGACGGCAGAAATTGCAAGCGGAAGAAAGATCGCAGTTTTAGGTGATATGTTGGAGCTCGGTGACATTTCTGAAAATGCTCATCGTGAAGTTGGTGCAGAAGTCGTTAAAAATAATTTTGATCTTTTGATCACGTTTGGTGAACTCGGAAAATTTATCGCTGAAGGCGCAAGATCAGCAGGACTTGAGCCGAAAAAAATTTTTACTTCTGATACTCACGAACAAGCCGCCGATCACTTGAAAAAAATTATTTCGGCAGGCGATACAATTTTATTCAAAGGATCACGCGGAATGAAGATGGAAAAAATTATTGAATTGATCTGACTGGTGATTTTATGACGAATTAAAATAACAATAAAAAAATTCGCCCGGAATTTTTAGAAGTTATTCATATGGACGATATATATACGGAAGAAGGTGAATTTAAAATATCTAGCACTTTGGAAAATTTTGCTAACAAAATAACGGAAAATGAACGCCGCAGAATGGCTCTTGATATGATGCTCGACAGTAAAAAATTTTCTCTTGAAGAAATCGTTAAGTATTCAAAATTAACTATGGAAGAAGTAAAGGAACTTGCAAAAAAAGATTTTTTTCTAATTACTGAAGAATAACTTTTCATTTAAAATTATTTTTTAGTTCAGAGGTGAATCAGTAAACTTCTCACGACTAAAGTCGAGAGCTTTGTGAGAATGAATGTTCGCACGGGCGTGTTTACTTCGCCTCTATTCCGTAGACTTTCGTCACCGGCTTACTTTTGTGTTAAAGTGCAATTAGCACGTCATTTTTGATAACGCAGAAGAGTAACTGCAAGTCTTAACTGCGCTTGAGATTTTACGTCAACAACGAGCACGAATTGACAACCTCATATCTCAACTTTTCAAAGAGCTAATTTATTATACAATACAGGAGGTGAAAGCGCAATTCATCTCACGAATAAATTCGCGAGTGTCCTTGCGCTAATAATGATAAATTTTTTAATAACAATGGTGATCGCCGCCGGTATAGTGATATTACTTGCGCCGGTTATGATCCCATTACTGCACAAATTAAAATTCGGACAAAGTATCCGTGAAGAAGGTCCGGCAAGTCATCAAAAAAAGAGTGGAACTCCAACTATGGGAGGAATTTTTCTTATCGCGGCGATCGTAATTGCAACATTAATTAAAGCTCCGCTGTCAACTGAAATAATTCTTGCGTTGTTCATTACGATCGGTCATTGGATTTTAGGATTTTTAGACGATTATATAAAAGTCGTCAAGAAAAGAAATTTAGGACTCAAGGCAAGGCAAAAATTATTAGGTCAAATTATAATTGCGATCGTCACAATGGTTATTGCAACTGAAATGCTTGACATAAGAACAACTTTATGGCTACCGTTCGTCGAAAATGAGATCAATTTAGGTGTTTTGTATTACGCATTGATTTTATTTGTGATCGTTGGTGCGTCTAATGCTGTTAATTTGACTGATGGTCTTGATGGTTTAGCGTCCGGCAATATGGCGATCGCCGCAAGTTGTTATGCTGTCGTTTGTATGTTGACACGTCATACTGATCTTTCAATCTTCTGCGCAGCGATCGTCGGTGCTTGCATAGGATTCTTATTCTTCAATTTTCACCCGGCAAAAATTTTTATGGGCGATACCGGATCTCTTGCACTCGGTGGAGCATTTGCCGCCGTCGGAATTTTGACGCATACAGAAATTTTGCTTGCAGTGATCGGTTTCATTTTCGTTTGTGAGGCTTTGTCCGTTATCATTCAAGTTATTTCATTTCAAACGACTGGACGTAGAGTCTTTAAAATGAGTCCGATACATCATCATTTTGAATTAAGCGGCTGGAAAGAAACAAAAGTTGTATTTGTATTTTGGACTGTCGGCTTGATCTTCGGAATGATCGGGCTTGCAATTCTCTAAAAAAATTTTTTCAATAAAAATAGCGGCGAAAACTTTGATCTAGTTAACGTCGCTTTTTTGATTTACATTATTCATTTAAAATCTTTCATTGTCTTGCCTTCACCGGCAAAACTTTCAAAGTCGCTAATAAAATCTTCAATCGCTGAATCAACTGCCGCATTCTTTACAAAATTTTTAAGAATGTCCGGCGCAACCGTTACAGCGTCAATACCATATTCCAAAAGTTCAACGACTTGCTGAGAATTTTTAAAACTCGCCGCTAAAATTTCCGTTTCCATTCCGTTATTGATCAGAAAATTTTTGATCTGCTTGACAACTTCAATGCCGTTATAACCAAGATTATCAATTCTGTTGACATAAGGCGCAACATAAGCCGCTCCACATTCAGCCGCTATGAAGGCTTGCATAGTTGTATAAACTGCCGTCGCTGTGAAGGAAATTTCTGTAGTGTATGATAAAATTTTCATTGCTTTAAAACCTTCATCAATCGCCGGAATTTTAACAAATGTTTCTCGACCTAAAATATTTACAATATGTTTTGCCTCTTCAACGATCTCATCTGCTTTAGTTGAGATCACCTGCACGTGCATTTCTTCTTCACCGATCATTTCACGAATTTGACGAAGAATTTCAAAAGGATTTCCACCGACTTTTGATAAAATTGTTGGATTCGTCGTCACGCCGCTGATCGGATAAAATTCATAAGCCTTATTAATCAACTCAACTTGAGCATTATCAATTAACAATCTCATAATGGATCATTCCTCGCCTTTTTTCTTGAGTGCTAATTTACCTTCGTCAAGTTGAATATTCGTAATGATACGACCAACACGAGTACCAAATAAAAAGTTCCACGCCCATTTAACAGCAACTGTAAAGTTAGCCGCCGCACCAACAAGTCTAAGAAGATGAACGAACAACCAAGCAGCCCAAGCCATAAAGCCTGTCATTTTCGGCGAATTAACAACCGCTTCAGCTTTACCGATCGTAGCCATTGCGCCTAAATCTTTATATTTAAACTTCGTTAGATTCGTATCACCTTTGATCAACTTCATAATATTTTCGCAACAAACATTAGCTTGTTGAGTTGCAACCGGTGCAACTGTCGGCAATGGTCTTTGCATATCGCCGTGCATAAATCCTGCACAATCACCGATCGCAAAAACATTTTTATTGACTGCACCTTTGATCATCAAATCTTCTTCAACCCAAATTCTTCCGTCACGAGCATATTCACCGCCACAATTTCCAATAAATGGTACTGCTCTAACACCGGCTGCCCATATAACCGTACTTGTCGGAATTTCAACGCCACTTTTGAGTTTAAGAATCTTTCCGTCATAACCGACAACTTGAGTATTAAGCATAACCTCAACGCCTTTTTTACGCAGAACGTTGACTGTATGATCTTGCAAGTCTTGAGTCATCATTGGTAAGACGTGACCTGTTGCCTCAATTAATTTTATGCTTACGTCGTTAAAATCAAGATAGTGAAATTCTTTCTTCATAATTTCGACAAGCTCAGCGATCGCTCCGGCTTCTTCAACACCTGTAGGACCGCCGCCGACAATTACGAAAGTTAATTTCTCTTTGCGTTCTTCATCAGTGCGATAAGGTTTATCAGCGCGTTCAAATTCGTGTAAAACGTGATTGCGAATTGCTAAAGCCTCTTGAATGGTTTTCATTCCATAGGCGTTATCTTCAACTTCTTTCATTCCGAAAAAGTTCGTCGTCGCACCTGCAGCAAGCACTAAATAATCATAACTAATTTCACCGTGATTCGTCAGCAAAACATTTCTTGCTTGATCAACGCCTGTTGCTTTCGCCATAAAGAAATTTACATTTTTACAATCACGAAAGAAACTTCTGATCGGATAAGCAATTTCATCAGTCGATAACACTGAAGTTGATACTTGATAAAGTAGCGGCTGGAACAAATGAAAGTTATGACGATCAACAAGAGTAACATTAACATTTTCCTTAGCGAAAAGTTTAGCGAGTTTAATCCCGCCAAAACCGCCGCCGACAATTACAATTT
>JAFUZV010000211.1 GCA_017476425.1 Selenomonadaceae bacterium | reverse complement strand
AAGGTAACTAATACCAGTGAGGTGAAGAGTGTCATTAGTAGCATAATTAGTAATAACGTCAAAATCATCGTGATTACCAAATTGGAAGACATCGCCATAAGAAGTAGAATTACTACCAGTCAAAGTATCATTACCATAACCACCATTGAGAGTAACATTATAAGTATAACCGGCGTTAATTGAATCGTTTCCACCGCCGCCGCTAAGACTAGAATAATCACCATAACTTGAATTGTTAATTGTATCGTTGCCATAACCTGCGCTTATCGTGACGTGATTATAACCATTGTAGATAGAATCAGCACTGCTTGAGGCTGTCAAATATTGATAATTGTAAGAAGTAGAATTTCGGCTACCAGAAGAAACAGTACTAGAAGAACCACCGCTAGAAGAACCACCAGTTGAAGAACCACCGCTAGAAGAGCCGCCACCAGAGGAGCCGCCACTAGAAGAGCCACCGCCGCTTGATGAACCGCCGCCGCTGGTGCCACTATCAACATAAGAACCCCAATAGCCATTATAAGGTTGACCGGCTGGATAAATCCAGTAACGTTTTCTACCCGTTGAAGGTTCTACTTTAATCATAGTCATACCTTTTTCGATGTAAGACCTTTCATCCATAAAAATCATCTCCTCTCAAAGAAACATTAACAACTCTAAACCATTAAATGTCATCGCATCACCTCAAAAAACACCTCAACAATAAACATTATAAATGAAATTTTTATTTATAATACTTTTTTTTTATCGTATGTCAATACTTTTTTACTTTTCAATAAAAAATTTGGTTCACTTTCTTAATTTTTAATTAAATTTATTCCGTCGATTAACAAGCGAACTTTTAATTTGATATTCTCTTGAAATGGTATATCTAATTTGCTGAATGATGCTGCTTGATAAATCGAATGAAACATTTCTGCGATCAGATCAGCAGGCACGTCAGATCGAATTTCTCCGTCAGCTTGTCCTCGTTTCAAAATTATTTCAAAGATCGGCTTAAATGTTGGTGTATATTTTCTTGTCGGCAAAAGTTCCGGCTTATCGCTATGTTCAGACGCACTCAAAAATAACGGCAATACAAATTTATTTTCGTCAATTAATCTTGACATTAGCGAAGTTGTTTCATCTAAAATTTGTAACGATGAAAGATTTTTTTCTAATCTCACCTTAACGGCATCTTCAACTTCCTTAGCAATATTTTTCAGCAGAATTAATAATAATTCTTCTTTCGATTCAAAATAATTATAAAAAGTTCCAACGCCTAATTTTGCTGACTTCATTATATCTGATATTGATGTTTCACTAAAACCTTTTTTCTTGAATTGCAACGCCGCCGCATCTAAAATTTTTTGGCGGAAGATCAATTTCTTCTGCTCACGCAAACTCAATTCTTCTTGCAGCATATCTTCACCTTAACTCTCTAAAAAAAATTCTTCATAGAGTTTTATTATAATGGAATAATCAAATAATTAACAGGATACTTTAAAAAATATTTTAATGCAAGTCTAATATTAATTTAATTGAAAATTGTTGCAAATAAATTGATAATGTGATATTCTAAATATAAAGAAAATTTTTGAAAACTTTAGTAGAAAATTTTTTGATCGTTATAAGTCTAAGCGTAAACAAAAAAATTTTAAGGAAGAAGGTTGAAATTATGAAAATGATTTACGCAAAAGTTTTAGCAATGATCTTTACGATTGTTGCATTCATTGGTTCTAATGTTAGTAGTGCCTTTGCCGAAGTAAACTGGGAAACAAACGTGATCGAAGTCACCGGCGTTGGAGCATATGCACCACAAGCAAGAAATGCATTTCAAGCTCGTGCATTGGCTAAACGTGCCGCAATAGCCGATGCTTACAGACAACTGCTTGAAGCTGTGCAAGGTGTCAACGTAACAGCAGAAACGACTGTCAGAGATATGATTACAGAAAGCGATGTCATTAAAACACACGTTGAAGGTTGCGTAAGAGGTGCGCAAATAGTCAGTGAAAGAGAGATATCCGGCGGAGGTTATGAAGTAACTATGAAAATGCCACTTTTCGGCGGAAATAATTCTATTGCAAGAGGCGTTATGCCTGAGCCTCCACAAATTAGAGAACATTTTCCGGAACCGAGAAATACAATTTCAGTTAGAGGCGGTTACACAGGTTTAATCGTCGACTGCAGAGGTTTAGGACTTAAGCCGGTTATGTCGCCGGTCATTAAAAATGATCGTGGTCAATCAATTTATGGCTACAAGAATTTAGATTATGATATGGTTATTGCAAAAGGTATGGCAAGTTACAGTTATAATTTAAATAGCGGCGTTGATCGTGCCGGATCAAATCCATTGATCGTTAAGGCTGTTGCCGTTGAAAATCACAATGGTTATCCTGTTGTCAGCGTTGAAGATTCAAATAAAATTCTTTCCGAAAATAATTCAACACATTTTCTTGAGGCAACCAACGTTGTATTTATCAGATAACTTTTTGCGAATTGGATAAATATGATCGAGGTGATAAAGATGGAAAAGATTTCAAAAATTTTTACGTCGTTGATCGTAGCGGTTGCAATGATAATCTTTTCGACAACTGCATTTGCTTATGACGGCGTTGATTGGGAAAATTCGACGATTGAAGCTACCGGCACCGGTGCTTATGCTCCACAAGCAAGAACGGCATTTCAAGCTCGTGCATTAGCTAAACGTGCAGCCGTCGCTGATGCTTACAGGCAACTTTTAGAAGTGATCAACGGCGTTAATGTCGACGCTGAAACGACAGTTGAAGATATGATCACAACAAGCGACGTTATTAAAACGAGAGTAACCGGCTTTATTCAAGGCGCAAAAATAATTGATGAAAGAGAAATTGTCGGCGGCGGCTATGAAGTTACTGTTGCTGTTCCGCTGTTCGGTATAAATAATTCTCTTGCAAATTCCGTTATGCCACGTCATTCAAAACGTATATCATACCCTGATCCGATCGTAGATGTTGAGCCTGCACCGCCGGTTAATAGAATTAGTGTTGATAAAAATTCAACAACTACTACAACTACTACGACTACAACCACCACAACAACTACTACAACTAATTCTGAAGAAAAAATTTCAACTGAATCATCAAATTCAAATCCACCGATCAGCGTGCCTTCCGTTTCAAAGCCGCCGATCAGTGTTCCACCACCTTCAATTTCAATTCCAAGCGGTTCAACAAATTCTTCGCGTTTAAACGCCAAAGCGATCGGAAATTTTACAGGTTTAATAGTTGACTGCAGAGGTCTCGGTTTAAAGCCGGTGATGAGTCCGGTCATTAAAACTGAAAACGGTGAAGCAATTTATGGCGCAAAAAATCTCGACTATGATAAAATTGTTGAGATAGGTATGGTTGCTTATACTAATGATATTAACAACGTATCACGTGCCGGAAATAATCCGCTTGTCGTTAAGGCGATCAGTTTAGAAAATCACAATGGCAATCCTGTTATAAGACTTGCTGATGCAAATAGAATTTTGATTGAAAATAACAAAACGGGTTTTCTTGATAAATTAAATGTTGTTTTCCTTCGCTAAAAAATTCCTAATTAAAAATTCCTCATTCCTCATTCCGCATTCCGAATTCTGAATTAAAAAATTTCTTTACAACTCTTTTGATTATGAATTATAATTATTAATGATCTAAATATAATTCATAATGAAAGAAGTGATTTATATGGACGCTCTTTTATTGTCTCGTTGGCAGTTTGCGATCACAACGATCTATCATTTTTTGTTTGTACCTGTGACGCTTGGACTGTCAATTTTTGTTGCTCTTCTTGAAACCTGGTATGTCAACTGTGGAAGTTATGAAGTACGAATTAAACTAAAAAAACTCGTTAAATTCTTCGGGACGATCTTTTTGATCAACTTTTCAATGGGCGTTGTAACAGGTATAGTGCAAGAATTTCATTTTGGAATGAACTGGTCAGAGTATGCAAGATTTATGGGTGATATTTTCGGTGCACCGCTTGCTCTTGAGGCATTGACAGCATTCTTTTTAGAGTCAACATTTTTAGGAATTTGGATGTTCGGCTGGGATAAACTTTCTGAGAAAAAACATTGTCTTTGCATTTGGTTAGTTGCTTTCGGATCAAATCTTTCAGCATTTTGGATTCTCGTTGCAAATTCATTTATGCAACACCCGGTAGGTTATGCCGTTGAAGGCGGTCGTGCAGTTATGACTGACTTTTTTGCACTTGTAACTAATCCTTACGTTTTAGGTGAATATTCTCACGCACTTTTTGCAGGTATTACAACCGGCGGCTTTGTTGCGATCGCTGTTTGTGCTTGGAAAATTATCAACGATGAAAAATCACGTGAATCATTCGCAAAAGTTTTAAAACTTGCAACGATTTATGCAATGATCGGACTTTTCGGCGTTATGGGTAGCGGACATATGCACGCTCAAAGATTAAATGATCTAAATCCTATGAAACTTGCATCTTTTGAGGCACTTTGGGAAACTGAAGATCCGGCACCGTTCGCAGTTTATGCTGACATTAATAAAGAAATGACTCGCAATGATGATGAATTTTTAATCCCGTATATGTTTTCGTTTATGGTTCATAATTCTTTTCACGGTGAAATCAGAGGCATTAACGATCTTCAAGCTGAAGCGATGGAAAAATATGGCAGTGGAAATTATATTCCGGACGTTAAAGGAATGTTCTGGTCATTTAGAACAATGGTCGGTTTTGGCGGTTTAATGCTTGCGATCGTTTTAATAACGGCTGTGCTTGCCTGGTTTACTAAAATTATCAATTTCGCTTGCTGGTTAAAAATTTTACCATTTTTAGTTCCGTTGCCATTTATTGCTAATTCTGTCGGCTGGTATATTGTTGAAGCTGGTCGTCAGCCTTGGATCGTCGTCGGACTTCAAAAAACCGCTGAGGCTGTCTCGCCGAATCTTACTCCTGGTGAAGTGTGGTTGACGCTGATCGGTTTCACGGCGATTTATCTTGTACTTGCGATCTGTGCACTCTTCGCAGCAATTTATTTCATTCGCAAAACTCATATCACTGAAAAGGAGTGATCAAAAATGAGTGAAAATCAATATCAAGAACTTTTTCAAAAATTTAATTCTCTTGATGGTAAATTTAACGCTCTTGATACAAAGTTCAATGTTCTTGATACTAAATTTAATGCACTTAATGATAAGTTAGATATGGTTTTAAGTGAAATGCGTGATCGTGATAATCAAAGACACGCTGAATTAATGGAAATTCGTGCTCGTCAAGATAGAGAACGTCAAGAGTTTAATGAGAGATTTGAAAAGATGAATGCACAATTTGATAAAAAATTTGAAAAGTCTAATGAAAAGTTTGAAAAAATGACTGCACAATCTGATGAAAAATTTGAAAAAATGAACTCAAAATTTGATAGTGCTATGAAACATGTTCAGACTCTTACTGTTGCTGCACTTGTTGGTATCGGTGCAATGTT
>JAFUZV010000210.1 GCA_017476425.1 Selenomonadaceae bacterium | reverse complement strand
TTGATATTTAATTTCGTGCCTTTAGCATTCTTTAAAGTCATTTTGCCTGATCCAACTTTTATAACGACATCAGATCCGCTATTTTGAGTTGAATATCCGCCGCTGATACTAATTGTACTTGATGAACTGTAGCCTTGAATAATGTCGTTGCCATCACCGTTTGAATATTTAATGAGACTCTTATTGTTATCATTACCGAGAAAAATTGTATCGTTACCTTTACCGCCAGTTATCGTGACATTATCAGTTACCCAATTTATAATGCTGTCATTACCATCGCCGCTGTCAAGTTGCGAATAATTTCCTGATGCAATGACACTATTATTTGTCACATTATAACCATTTATAAAAGTATCATTACCAGCACCACCATAAATTTTACTTCGACTTCCTGCATTCGCTATATAATCATTGCCGTTATCACCATTAATAGTAACATATTGAGCAAAATTTGTAATTGTATCGTTGCCACCACCAACATTGATTTTAACTTTACTGCCGCTTAAATTATTCAATATTGTATCATTAAAATTCGATCCGCTGATGATTGTATTGCTCTTTGTGTTTACAATATTCTGAGCTGATGGTTTTAATGTAATGTCACCTTCACCACTCTTAATAGTGAAATTAATATTTTTAGCGTCTTTTACAATAATCGAACCTGTACTAACTTTTAAAATAACGTCTGATCCACTGATAGATTTTTCGTAAACTTCATCGCTAATTTCAATTGTATCACTTAAGGCAATTCCATAAATAGTATCTTTACCATCGCCTTTTTTGTAAGTGATCAAATTATTTTTAACACCGCTTGCAAGACTAATTATATCGTTACCTGTTCCGCCGTCGATTGTAGAATGATTTCCTGATGAAACTGTACTGCCATTAAAGAAACCATAACCATTAATTAAAGTGTCGTTACCCGAACCACCATAAATTTTAGTATCATTACCAGAATTATAAATATAATCATTACCATTTCCGCCAATTAAAGTAACGTTAGCAGAACCTTGATTAAAGATTTGATCATTACCTGCACCGCCATCAATCACTGAATAACTCGCCGCCGAAGAGATACCTGAACCATTTGTATAAGCCCAAGTATTAATTGTGTCGTTGCCGTTACCTGCATTGATTGTTACGTGATGACCATTTTCATTATTGCTAATGTTGTCATTTCCATCACCAGAATTAATTTTAACATTGCCGCCTTCATTGTAAATTGTTTCAGCATCAGATGAACCGCTAATGATCGTGTTGTTTGTATAGTTAGAAATATTTAGTGAGGCTTGTTTAGCAAGGTAACGAAGGAGCATATATCCACCGGCGTAATTATCATAATTCTTCTCACTTGTTGAAAATACCAAAGATTGACGCAATAATTTTGAATCATTCGCAAGTCTTTCAATTTCTTCTTTACGACCATCATCAACACCATGAGTTAATTCTGCCAAACCTTCCAAAATAACAAGTGGAATTTCATAAGCATAATTAATATTTGCATACATTGTACAATGAGTCAATTCGTGAGCTATTGTGCGATCAAGATAAAATAAACCTTCATCATCACCATTAAAACTGCCATTTGAAATTGAATCAAAATGAGCCATATTAATATCTATACGAAGTGAGGTTGCACTACTATTCTGAAAATTATAAACAGTTCCAGCTCTTGTGCCGCTATTTAAAACTTCAGAAAAAGAAATAGTTATCTCTTTTACACTAGCTGAAGAATTATTATCAAAACCAAAATTTTTACCATATGACTCACTGATAAGATCAAGAGCACCTTTAGTCCACCAAGTGTAAAGTGCTTGCCAAATAAATAATTGATCTGTGGTTAAGGTTGAATATGAATCATCGAGTTTAACCGTTAATCCATTGATAGTAAATGATCTTTCATAGAATGAAGTATCTAAATTACCGTTTTCAGGAATAACTGACTCAGCAATTTTGACTTTCGAGCCGCCGGCATCTTTACCAGTGATTGATCCTGTGTCAGTGTTATTAAGATCAATTCCACAATAATTTTTTAAAAAATCGTCAGCACTACCTGCATTTTCACAATCGCTGATCATTTTGTTAATAACTTCTTGAATGCTGTTGAAATTTGAACAAACCTTAATCGCTTCATCAAGTGCTTCTGTTCCATTAAGTGTTGTATTGTCAAAAGATGCCATAAATTTTTTGATCACTTCTTGTTGATTAGACATTTTACTCACCTCAACTTTTAATTAAATTTAATGTTATAATAATTTATAAAAAATTCAAAGTCAACAAAATTAAATATTAAAAATTTTTAATGACAAAAAAATCCGCTGATCGATTTTGATCAACGGATCATTTTTATTTAAGGAATAAATTTTATTTCTTCTTCGTTTGATTGTAAGTCAGCGAAGTAATTTTTTCTTGAGAATTAATTTGATCATTAAAATTGAAGTCGTCGACGATCAAATCATTTTTATTTTCGATAATCGTTTCTAATTCATCATTCTGCATTCCGCATTCTTCATTGTCCATAAACCAGCGTTCGGAATAATTTTCAGATGCTGAGCTGTAACCACCAACAACATTGAGAGATTGACCTTTAGCATCTTTGAGACGCAAGACACCACCGCCGATTGTGACTAAAATATCATTGCCAACGGTATTTTGATAATAAGTAATTTTAGAATGAGTTTTAATTGTATCTTTTGAAGAGTAATTGATAATAACATCGTCGCCATCACCGTCAGCATATTGAAAGACTGTACCAAGTGAACTTGAATAAATTGTATCATTACCTGTTCCGCCTGTGACAGTAATATTTTTGTCGCTATTGTAAAGTTTAATATAATCGTTGCCAGCTCCGGCATTGATTAAAGCCTTACTGCCGCCGCCATTAATTGTATCATTGCCTGCACCTGCTAAAATGGTATTATTGGAGTTATTAGCATAAATACGAATAGAATCATTGCCAGAACCGGTATCAATATAACTATTTGTACCAACGCCATTAATTGTATCGTTACCTGCTCCGGAATTTATGGTGATTTTGGTATCATCGCTATAAAGTTTTACATAGTCATTACCGGCTCCGGCATTGATATAAGTTTTTGAGCCGCCACCGTCGATAGTATCATTGCCCGCTCCAGCATCAATTTTATTGTTATTAGCTCCTGTATAAAGTCTAATTGAATCATTTCCTGATCCGGCATAAATAGTTACATTGCTTGAACTGCTTTTGAGCGTATCAGCTTTTTCAGTACCGTTAATAATTTTTGAATTAGAATTAGTTGTTTTGCCACCAACAATTTTAACGGCAGTTGACGCAGAATTTTTAACAAGAATTGATCCACTACCGACATTGATTTTCATATCTGATCCGCTTTTCGTCGTCGAATATGAAGAACTGCTGCCGATACTGATCGTATCACTTGACGCATAACCAAAAATTGAGTCGTTGCCGTCACCATTTTCATATTTAATAAGATTATTTTTACTATTTGAATTGAAATAAATTGAATCATTGCCTTTTCCACCTACGATTGTGACATTACTTGCAGAAGAAAAAATTGTGTCATTATCAGCACCGCCATTAAGTGAAGAATAAGCAGCGGCATTTCCGATAAAATCTTTGCCTGCATCAGCATTAATTGTAGAGTTATTTCCATAATTTCCGATCGTGTCATTTCCTGCGCCTAAATTTACAACGCTTTTACTTCCATAGTTATAAACTTCATCATTACCAGAAAGAGCGTTGATTGTTGCTCCGCTTAAACTGTTTGAAAGATTGTCAGCACCATTTGTTCCGGTGATAATATTACTACTACTATTAGTACTTGCTTGCTTAGCAAGATAGCGAAAAAACATATATCCGGCTGAAT
>JAFUZV010000209.1 GCA_017476425.1 Selenomonadaceae bacterium | reverse complement strand
TCTAATCAGTTTCTAATGTGTTGCCGAACGAATCAGCTTGCACATAATAGCACGCTTATAGTATCTTGTCAAGTATTTTTTGACAAATTTTTTTAAAAAATTTTTTGATCCTCTTTAATTCCCTTTCTGTCGCCGTTTTTTCGTAAATATTTTTTTGTTAAGCATTAAATTTAATAAACTAAAATCCTCTTAAATATTTTTCTTTGGTATTAAGATTTTTATTTTTACCAACATAAAACATAAAACGTAAATAAATTATTGACGCGATCGCCTAAGTGCATTATAATTGTAATTCATAAAAAATTCATAACTTTTTAGGCGGTGAAAATTCTATGTGTGGTATTGTTGGATATATTGGTGATAAATTTGCTGCGCCGTTTCTTCTTGACGGCTTGACGAAATTAGAATATCGTGGCTATGATTCTGCCGGAATTGCTGTTTTCGACGGCAAAGAAATTTTCATTGAAAAAACTGTTGGAAGACTTGACGCACTCAAGGACAAATTAAAAAATAATTTGCCTAATGGATCGATCGGTATCGGTCATACACGTTGGGCAACTCACGGCAGACCTTCTGATCGAAATGCTCATCCTCACACTGATTGTCACGGTGATTTTGTCGTCGTTCATAACGGTATCATTGAAAATTATATGTCACTCAAGGAAGAATTGATCGCAAAAGGTCACGTCTTCAAATCTGAAACTGATACTGAAGTCGTTCCTCATCTTGTTGAGGAATATTATCAAGGTAATTTCATTGCCGCTGTTCGTGAAGTCTTGAAACGAATTGAAGGATCATATTCACTTGTATTTATGTCGAAAGCTAATCACGATGAATTGATCTGCGCTAAACAAGATAATCCGCTTGTCGTTGGTATCGGTGAAGGTGAAAATTTCATTGCGTCTGATATTCCGGCGATCATTAATAGAACGCGATCAACTTACATTCTTAATGACGGCGAGATCGCTATTATAAAAAAAGATTCCGTCACGATAACCGATCGCAACGGAAAAGTTATTGATAAGAAAATTTTCCACGTAAGTTGGAATGCTGAGGCGGCTGAAAAAGGCGGCTATGAACATTTTATGTTGAAAGAGATCAACGAACAGCCTAAAGCGATCAAAGATACAATGCGTGGATTTATTAAGCAGATTCGTCCGGCAAAAAATAATAATGATGAACGAATTGCACAAGACGGCAGTCAAATAATTTTTCCTGAGTTGAAATGGGATCCTGCATTTTTTAACAATATCAACAAAATTTATATTGTTGCTTGCGGCACTGCTTATCACGCCGGACTTGTCGGAAAATTTTACATTGAGAAATTAGCAAGAATGCTTGTTGAAGTTGATCTTGCATCTGAATTTCGTTATCGTGATCCGATCATTGATGATAAGACGTTGACGATATTTATTTCGCAGTCCGGTGAAACTAGTGACACATTAGCCGCAATGAAAGAATCGAAACAACGCGGCGCAAAAACTTTAGCGATCACAAATGTTATCGGCTCTTCTTTAGCTCGTGAGGCTGATCAAGTTCTTTACACGATCGCCGGACCTGAAATTGCCGTTGCCTCAACTAAGGCTTATACAACGCAATTAATTTTAATGTTTATGCTTGCGCTTTATATGTCACAGCTTAGAAATACACTTTCGACTGAAAGAACTCGTGAATTGATCAGTCTGCTGAAAAAGATTCCTTCACAGATCAGTGAAACATTATCAGACGTTGAACCGATTAAAACTTTTGCGCAGCGTTACGGTTTTAATGAACACGTTTTTTATATCGGTCGTTCGCTTGATTATGATGTTGCACTTGAAGGTGCTTTGAAACTCAAAGAAATTTCTTACATTCACGCTGAAGCATACGCCGCCGGTGAACTCAAGCACGGAACTTTAGCATTGATTATTGAAGGTGTCCCGGTAATTGCGCTTGCAACTCAAAAATCAGTTTACGATAAAACCATTTCAAATATTAAAGAAGTTAAAGCTCGTGATGCAGTCGTGATCGGAATTGCCGCCGAAGGTGATACTGAACTTGAAAAATATATTGATCACGTGATCTACGTTCCGAACACTGACGAATTGTTGATCCCGTTGCTTACCGTTGTACCACTTCAACTGCTTGCATATTATGCGGCGATCACTCGCGGCTGTGACGTTGATAAACCTAGAAACCTTGCAAAATCAGTAACAGTTGAATAAAAATTTTTAGTTGAGGATTAATTATGAACAATGAATATATTACAATCGCTTTGCCGAAAGGTAAATTGTTTGGACTTTCAACTGATCTTTTTGAAAAGATCGGCTGGACTGCTGAAGGTCTTGAAGAGAAGTCAAGAAAATTAGTTATCACGAATGAAGATCAGCGATTGAATTTTATCATAACTAAAACTGCTGACGTTCCGACTTATGTTGAATATGGAGCGGCTGACATTGGAATAATTGGCAAAGACGTTATCGAAGAATCCGGCAAAGATATTTATGAACTGCTTGATCTCGGTTTTGGAAAATGTCATTTAATGATGGCTGTTCCGAAAGATCGAAAGCGTCCGACTTTACAGGATTATGCACATACTAGAGTTGTTACGAAATTTCCACATATCGCCGAAAAATTTTTTACGTCTCAAGGTATGCAAATGGAATATATTAAACTCAATGGATCGATTGAACTCGGTCCGATCATTGGACTTTCTGACAGCATAGTTGATATTGTTGAGACAGGTACAACTCTTCGTGAAAATAATTTAGAAGAGATCGTTAATATTATGGACGCAACGGCAAGATTAATTGTTAATCCTGTCAGTTTTCGTTTGAAATTCGATCGAATTAATGCAATGGTTAATGAACTCAAAAAAGTTCTTCAAAGTCAATGAGGTAATTAAATGCAAAATGAAAAATTAATGCCCCCCCCCCCCCAGATGTTAAAATTATTAATATAACTAGACTTCCTGCAATTTCCGTAGTCATTCCAATGTACAATGTTGAAAAATATATTGTTCCTTGCGTTCAAAGTGTCTTAAATCAGACTATGCAGGATTTTGAAATTATTCTGATCGACGACAATTCAACTGATCATACTATTGAGGTATGCAATAATTTTTTTTCAAATAACGATAAGATAAAAATCATTCGTCATAATGAAAACAAAGGTGTTGGCGTTTCAAGAAATGCAGGAATTGATGCGGCAAAAGGTAAATTTGTTTATTTCCTTGATAGTGATGATTTCATTTTACCTAATGCTTTAGAAATTCTTTATAAGGCTGCCGTTGAAAATGATGCTGAAATTGTTCATTCGTCGTACTGGTATGAAATACAAAACGAAGATTTACAGGCAGGCAGAATGGATAAAGTTAAAATTTGTCATGATAAAGTTCCTCAACCTGGCTTTCTGAGTGATGATTTGGTACAGAATCTTATAAAACAGGCTGAAGGCAATAATTGCCCGGCAGGTATGGTTGTGCTTAATCTTTATGAAAGAGACTTTTTGAACAAAAATAAATTGAAATTTGCGCCGATGTATGCAATGGAAGATGTAGCTTTTCACTTCTTGCAAGTTGCTTTTGCTAAACGTTATTTAAAAATTCCTCAAGCCTTTTATATTTATCGAAGACGACCGGGATCAACAACTTGTCCTGATCCAAAAAATTCAAAGCCGCAAGAAGAAATAAATAAAATCGTTAAAGACATTCAAACTTATATTATTGCAGTAAATTATCTGAATAGCAATATGAAACGTTTGCCGATACTTTTAGAAAATAAAATGCTCCGTGAATATTTTTTAAAGTTGTTTTTCAATAACATTCATCGTTTTTCTACCAATTATGAAAATTTCAAGGATAAATTTGCGGTTATTGATACGGCTATGGAACGAGCATTTGAACCATTTTTTGGTGAAAATACTAATTTTGTTAAATTTCTCTTTCACGATTTTAATGTTGAGAGCCTGCAAAAAAATAAACTCTTTGAAGAAAATCAAGAGCTGAAAAAAATTTTATCAAATATGAATCAGATTTTTGAGAATGAAAAAATAAAAATTTTTGAGGATACTCGGAAAATTTTCAATGAACATTTTTCAGTTGAACCTCAAAAGATCGTATTTTATAGTTTCAGCGGTGGTTATAGTTGCAATCCTAAATATATTGCTAAAGAAATACTTCGTCAAAAATTGCCTTATGATTTAGTATGGATCGTTAAAGATGTTAATGACAATGTGCCGAATGAAATTCGTAAAGTGAAATATGAAAGTAATGATATGATTTATGAATTAGCAACGGCAAAAGTGATAATAACTAATACAAAACTTGATCCGCCGCTGATAAAGAAATCTGATCAATATCTTATAATGACTTGGCATGGAAGTTTAGATTTAAAACGTGTCGAGGCTGATGCAGAAAACAGTTTACCGCCTGACTACGTTAAAGCGTCGAAAAATAATTCAAAAATGATCGATTTAATGTTGGCTGATTCACGTTTTCAGTTTAATAAAATTCCTCAAGTTTATTGGTATGACGGTGAAATTCTTAAATCCGGCTTGCCACGCAATGATATTTTGTTCGATCACTCTGAAAAATTTGTTAAAGAGATCAAAAATTCGTTAAAAATTCCGCTTAAAAATAAAGTCATAATGTATGCACCGACTTTTCGCAGTGGTAATTTAGAAAATTTTTTGAATGTCTGTAAGATTGATTTTAATCATTTGATCGAAGTTTTGGAGAGAAAATTTAATACAGAAGTTACGTTGCTAATTCGCTTGCATCCACATTTGTCAAGGCAAGGCGTTTCAAAATTTTTGTATGAACCGTCAGAAAAAATTATCGACGTGACTACTTATATTGATCCGCAAGAATTATGGCTTGTTTCTGATATGTTGATTTCGGATTATTCGTCAGTCATTGCTGATTTTACGATTCAACGCAAGCCGGTTTTCATCTATGCTAAAGATTTAGACACTTATGATCGTGGAATGAATGACGTTTATTTTAAATTGCCGTTTAAGATTACTCGAACTGAAGAAGATTTGATCAAGTCCATTGAAAATTTTGATGATACGGAGTTGAAGGAACAGATCGATAAATTTTTAACTGAAATAGGTTTTTATGATCAAAATTTAGGTCACTCTTCAGAAAAAGTTGTTGATGTGATCAAAAATGTGATCGATTCTAAAAAATAATTTATATCGCAGGTGATTTTATTGAAAATAATTGATTCTCAACAGAGCGACTTTGATGAAGTTAAAAAATTTCTCACGAAAAAATCTTTCGATGAAGTCGAATTATCACCTAAAATTCGAGAGGCTAATAAAAAAATTTTTGGTGCTGATTTAATAGCAGTTGAGATCGTCAGAAAAATTGTTAATGATGTTCGTCAAGATGGTGACGCAGCAGTTATCAAATATACAAAGATGATCGACGGCGTTGATCTTAATCAAAATAATTTGATCGTCAGTGAAGATGAATTTATCGCCGCTGAAAAGTCCGCTGATTCTAAAATTGTTGAGTCACTCAAAAAAGCCGCTGAAAATATCAAAAAATTTCACGTTGAACAACTGCCTAAGTCGTGGATAACTTATCGTGAACACGGATCGATCTTAGGTCAAGCGATCGTTGCACTTGATCGCGTTGGAATTTATGTTCCTGGTGGTACGGCGGCTTATCCGTCAAGCGTGTTGATGAATGCAATTCCGGCGAAAGTTGCAGGCGTTAATGAAATTATTATGGTTTCACCTACGAAAACCGGCGATCTTAATCCATATGTTTTGATCGCCGCTAAAATTGCCGGCGTTGATAAGATTTACAAAATCGGTGGTGCACAGGCGATAGCGGCTCTTGCATTCGGTACGGAAAAAATTCCACGTGTCAACAAGATCACCGGACCCGGAAATATTTTTGTTACGCTTGCAAAGAAAGAAGTTTATGGGCATTGTGATATTGATATGCTTGCCGGACCAAGTGAAATTTTGATTATTGCTGATGAAACGGCTGATCCGATCTATACGGCGGCTGATATGTTGAGTCAAGCTGAACACGATCCATTAGCTTGCAGTATCGTCATTACAACTGATAAAAATCTTGCCGAAAAGATCGCTGAAGAAGTCCAAAATCAATTAGAAAAATTGCCTCGACGTGAGATCGCTAAAGCGTCGATCGATCGAAATGGTTTAATAATCATTGCTAAGAATCTTGACGAGGCGATCGACTTTGCTAATATTTCTGCGCCGGAACATCTTGAACTTTTAATTAGTGATCCGTTTAATGCTTTGCCGAAGATCAAAAATGCCGGTGCAGTTTTCTTAGGAAAATATTCACCTGAGCCGCTCGGTGATTATTTCGCAGGACCTAATCACGTTTTACCGACCGGCGGCACTGCAAAATTTTATTCAGTCCTCAACGTTGAAACTTTTTTGAGACGAATGAGTTTAATTAATTACACTAAATCGGCATTACTTGACGTTGCTGAAGACATTCAACGGCTTGCAAAGGCTGAAGGTCTTAACGCTCATTCTGAGGCAATTCAAAAACGAATTGACGATAACAAATAACATTTCAAAAAATACAAATTAAAAATCCGCTATGCGAATCTGCACAGCGGATCTTTTTTTATTTATTTCACTTCAAAAAATTTCTATTAATTATGCAACTTCGTTATAACTTGCCTGAGCTGTATCAGCGGCTTCATAACCGATTTGTAAAGCGTGCATATTTTGATCGACTGTATGAGCCGGTACACGATGAGCAACCGCAGTTTTGATTGTCTCGAAATCAACAATACCTGTCAATCTAACAAGTGCACCAAGTGCAACGATGTTAGCAAAAAGCGATTTGCCGAGTTCTTCAACTGCAAGACGAGTGATCGGAATTTGTACAACGTTTTTAACGTTCGGCACATTCGGAACAAGATCAGAATCAATAACCAAAATTCCATCAGCGTCCATATCTTTGTAGTACTTGTCAGCCGCTTTTTGAGTCATTGCTAATACAAAATCTGGACTCTTGACGTGTGGATGGAAAATCGATCCGTCATCAATGATAACTTCTGACTTTGATGCACCGCCACGTGCCTCTGGTCCATAAGACTGTGATTGTACAGCGTCTTTACCTTCCATAACTGCTGCTTCAGCAAGAATAATCGCTGCAGTGATAACGCCTTGTCCGCCTGAACCTGAAAGTCTTAATTGTTTTCTCATTGTTTCCATCTCCATATATATTTAAAATAATTTTTAATTTGCTAATTTATTTCGGTTGACTTCGTGTCGGTCAACCTTTATGTGCATAGTATATCAAATTTTACATAGTTGTCAATACTTTTTTGTTATGTATACAAAGATTTTTCGTTGTTGATTATTTTAGCGGTTTCTTCGTCCGGCGTAACGTAAATTGTATGCTGATTGAAGAATATCACAAAGCCAGGTTTTGATCCCGAAGGCTTTTTAACGAATTTGCAAGCAGTATAATCAACAGGAACTTTTGATGATCCTTGTGCTTGTGAAAAATGTGCTGCGATCTTCGCCGCCGTCAACAATGTTTCTTCACTCGGATCAATTCCGCCGGTTTTCAAAATTACGTGTGATCCCGGTATGTCTTTAGTATGCAGCCAGAGATCATTAGGATCAGCGGCTTGACGTATACGATCATTTTGCAAATTATTTTTTCCGACGATAATTTCAGTGCCGTCTTTTGCGTGAAATATGAATGGCTTAGCCTGCTTACTGCTTGCAGTCTTCTTTCGTGATTCTTTGATGTAACGTCCATTGATCAACTCCGCTTTGATCTCGTCAATCTCTGCAAGCGTTGTTGATGCCGTTAATGAATGTTCGATCGTTTCAAGATAATTAATTTCATTTCGACATTGTTCGATCTGTTCATTGATATGTTGAGTCGATCGCTTTAATTTATCATACTTTTTATAAAATGCTTGTACATTCGCCGCAATAGTAATTTTTTTGTCAAGCGGAATTTTTATTTTATCGCCGCTTTCACTGTAAATGTTGACTACTTCGATTTCATCATCAGAATGATCTTTGAAATTATATTGATAAGTCAACAAATTATCAGCACGTATACGCCATTCATCAGCATTTTCAGCCGTCTCAAGTTCACTTTCAAGCACTGAAATTTTATTCGTTGCACGTTTTAATTCATTGCGAACTAATCTGCTAAAAATTTCTTTGTCCGGCGGAACGTAAGAGCCGATCAGATCGTTAGCAGTCTCAAGCATCGTTGATAATGGGTAATGGGTAATGGGCAATGGATAATTTTTTTGATCCGTTAAGTAATGAATAGGAAATGAAGAGATCGCCAAAACTTTATTGTCATTTGATACGATCATACACGGTTTAGGATTTTTGCAAGCCTCACAAATATTTTTCAGCGATTCGCTTAACGATTTAAAATCACTTTCATCAAGATCAGAAATTTTTTGATCGTTTGACAAGTTAGAATTAAAAATAACTTCTTTCGTAGTTATAGGACCAAAACCTTGACAAGTATTCATTATCGCCTTGTCGATTCGTAAATTTTCATCTGCTTTGATTCTCTCAATGATCTTTTCGATCGGCGTTTCAAATGGATCAAGTTTATCCTGCGACGGCGGCAGTTGATACTCTTGATTAGGTAAAACCGTTCTGACTCTGCTGTTATTCGTGCCGATTTTCTTCAAAGCGTCAATTATAATATTTTCCTTGACAAGAATAATATTACTATACTTGCCGACAAGTTCAATAACAAGCGTGAATGTTTCGATCTTTCCACTGCCGAGCGTGTCAACGTCAATGAAAATTACTCTATCGACTTCGTGTTGTCTGATCGCGGCGATTCTTCCGGCTTCAAGATTCTTTCTTAGTACCATACAAAATGTTGGCGGCTCAGGCAAATTTTCCAACGGTTTTTGAATTAACTGCGCCGCCGGATTTTGTGGATTTACTAAGAGTTGTAATAAAAAATTTTCGCCGGGCTGTCGTATCTGCAAACAAATTGAAATTTTACTTTGTTGAGTTATTTTGTCAATTCGTCCACCGACTAATAAATTTGAAAGTTCAATCGTCAACGGACGCATTGAAAAGCCGTCAATGTTCATTAAAATCACCTCTGCATAATAAAAGCCGTCGACTTCACTGTTCTTTATCAGCAAAGCCGCCGACTATTTTAATAATTATTCGTTTTCTTGAAAACTACTTTTGAATTTTTCGATCGCTCTTTCAACTGTTGAATAGACAAAGCCTTTTGTTGAAAGAAATTGTAACATCTTCTTATCTTCCGGTAAAGTTTTAAACTTCGATCGCAGAAATTTAATCGCTACAATTTCATCATGATCGGAAAAATCTTCCGGCTTGAAACTTTCAACCAGTTGACGCTCAAAACCCATTGTAATCAGCTTATATAAAATTTGTTGCATTGAATATCTTTCTGACTTGTACATTATATCGAATTGAAATGCACAAGCTCTTTCATCATTGAGGTAATTATATTTTTTGAGTTTTGCTATTGCGTCGTCGATCTCTTCTTTAGAATATTTTCTGGCAGTTAATTTTTGTCTCAAACGTGCTTCGCTTTGATCTTGTCGTTCCAAAAGATCAGAGGCACACATTAAAGCCGTTCGATCAATCTTCTGTTTCATCGTAATCTTCCGGCATTTCTTCTATAATATTCTCCGGCAATTCATCTTGTAAATCTTTAAAAGCCACTTCACGAATTTTATCTTCAATATCTTTGTAAACTTCCGGGTGTTCACGCAAATATTTTTTTGCATTCTCTTTGCCTTGACCGAGTCGCTCACCATTATAAGACAAGTAAGCACCGTTTTTATCAATGATTTTTTGATCTACACCTGCCTCAATAATGCAGCCTTCTTTTGAAATTCCACTGCCATAAATCAGATCAACTTCAATTTGTTTGAGAGGCGGCGCAACTTTATTTTTCACAATTTTAATTTTAATTCTGTTGCCTGCAACATCACTGCCGATTTTGAGAGCCTCACCTTTTCTAACTTCCATACGAATTGTTGAATAGAATTTCAAAGCACGACCGCCGGTTGTCGTTTCAGGATTTCCGAACATTACACCGACTTTTTCACGAATTTGATTTATAAAGATCGCTATTGTATTTGTCTTGCTGACAGTGCCGGCAAGTTTTCTCATTGCTTGTGACATCATTCTTGCGTGAAGCCCAACGTGAGACGATCCCATATCGCCATCAATTTCAGCTTGAGGAACTAAAGCGGCGACAGAATCAATTACAACTATATCAATCGCTGAACTTCTGATTAATGAGTCAACAATTTCTAAACCTTGCTCACCGGAATCCGGCTGTGAAAAGATCAGAGAATTAACATCAATTCCGAGCTTTTTAGCATAATTAGCATCCATAGCGTGCTCAGCGTCAATAAATGCAGCTGTTCCGCCTATTCTTTGTACTTCAGCAAGAATTTGAAGTGCAACTGTCGTTTTACCAGAAGACTCCGGACCGTAAATTTCAATGATCCTGCCGCGTGGTAAACCGCCTAAGCCGATCGCAATATCAAGCGGCAAAATTCCAGTCGAGATAACGTCCATTTTCATTTTTGCTTTATCATCACCGAGACGAAAGACAGCACCTTTGCCGAACTGTTTTTCAATTTGTTTCATTGCAGAGTTTAAAGCCTCGCCTCTATCCATACTTACAAATCACCCCTAAAATAATGTGTAATGTGTAATTGGCAATGGGTAATTAGAAGAATAATTATTAATTACCAATTACCCATTATCAATTACCAATTAAATTACATATAGTCGATTGAAGATTTTTTCTTTTCTTGTTTCATAAATCCCAGCTTGTCAGCAACCCATTCAGTTATAACGAAGAACACAGGAATTAAGAAAATACCGATCGAAGTTGCAAATAACATTCCACCGACAACAGCAACACCCATACCATTACGAGCCGCTGATCCTGCGCCGGTTGCTATCGCTAATGGTAAGCAACCGATAATAAATGCAAACGAAGTCATCAAGATCGGACGAAGTCTCAAGCCTGCCGCCTCAATAGCCGCTTTAACCGGCTGCATTCCACGATCAACACGGACTTTTGCAAATTCAACGATCAAGATCGCATTCTTCGCCGCTAATCCTATGATCATTATAATTCCGATCTGCATATAAACGCTATCTTGCAAGCCGGAATTTTGATGTCCCATCATTGCTTCGATCATACTCAAGCCGTATTCAGAAACAACTGCGCCAAAAATTCCTGTCGGCACTGTCAACAAAACTGCATAAGGCACTGACCAACTTTCATACAACGCCGCTAAACATAAGAAGACGAAGACTAATGCTAATGCTAAGACTTGACCTGTGGAGCTTGATGCTTTCTTTTCTTCACGTGATTGACCGGACCATTCAATATTAAATCCGGTTCCGGCTTCTTCTCTGACAATCTCTTCAATAGCATTCATTGCTTGACCGGATGAATAACCTTGTCCGGCGTTACCTTGAATCGTTACTGCACGTGTTGAATTAAATCTTGATATTTGAGTTGGACCTGTCGACATTTTAGGCTTGATCAAAGTATCAAGCGGAACCATTTGACCATTTGCGCCTTTGACGAAAACGAATTTAGCAGACTCTGCTTCGGAACGATAAAGAATATCAGACTGTAAGACAACTTTATAAGTACGTCCGAACTCGTTAAAGTCGTTTACTTCCATACCACCGAAGTTGACTTGTAAAGCCGTGAAGACATCAGAAAGTGCAACGCCAAGAAGTTTTACTTTTTCACGATCAACTTCGTATTCATAAGTTGGTGAATTGATACTGTAAGTTGTACGAACGCCTTGCAATTCAGGACGCTGATTACCTTTTGCGACGATTCGTCCTGTGATCTCATTCAATTCTTCATCAGTATGACCGCTCATATCCTGCAACTGTAATGACCAGCCGCCAACTGATCCTAAACCCGGAAGAGCAGGCGGATTAAAAGCGATAACTCTTGCTTCAGGAATTGTCATTGCGCCTAATTGAAACATTTTACCTATACAAGCATCAACTGACGCTTCAGGACCACGTTTATCCCAAGATTGAAGACCACAGACAACTAATCCTGCACTAGGTTTTGAACCGAATGACAGAATATCAAAACCGGTGATCGCCATACAAGATTGAAGTCCCGGCATTTCCTTCATAACAGCACTTGCAAGTTTATCAATCGTTTCAACTGTATGATTCATTGAAGTACCTTCAGGCAATGATACCGAAGTCATAAAGTAGCCTTGATCTTCTTCTGGGACAAATGTTGATGGCAGTCTTGAATAAACAACGCCGGTTAATACACAAATCACTAAGAGAATCAAGAAAGAAGTTTTTGATAAGCCGATCATTGTTGCAACGGCACGAACATAAGAATTTTTTGTGCGTTCAAACCAATTATTAAATCCATTAAAAAATTTATCTAATAATCCTTGTTTAGCATATGGATCGTGAGGTTTTAAAATCATTGCACAAAGTGCAGGCGTTAAAGTTAATGCTACAAATGCTGATAACGCCATTGAAATTGCAATCGTTAAAGCGAATTGTCGATACAAAACGCCCATCATTCCGCCTAAAAATGCTACAGGAACGAAAACCGCTGCTAATACGAAAGCGATCGCAACAACCGGACCTTGTACTTCGTCCATTGCACGTTCAGTTGCATCAACCGGTGTTAATCCGCTTTCCATATGATGCTCAACATTTTCAATAACAACGATAGCATCATCAACGACAAGACCGATCGCAAGAACCATTGCAAAAAGTGTAAGAGTATTGATCGAGAAGTCAAGAATTATAAATGATGCGAAAGTTCCGATCAATGATACAGGAACTGCAAGTAACGGAATGATCGTCGCTCGAAAACTTTGCAAGAAAATGAATATAACGAAGACAACGAGTAATAACGCAATAACAAATGTTTCAACAACTTCGTGAATTGACGCATTGATATAATCAGTACTATCAAAAATTTGATCGATTTTTAAACCCGGCGGAAGCTGCTGCTTTTGTCGATCAAGAGTATCACGAATATCAGAAACCGTTTGCATTGCAT
>JAFUZV010000208.1 GCA_017476425.1 Selenomonadaceae bacterium | reverse complement strand
TGCACGTCGTGAAAAAAAATCAGTTACAAGTATCAGTAAAGGTAATGCACTCGGCTATTCAATGGTTTTTTGGGATCAAATTTTTGATGAGATTAGCGGCGAATATTCTGACGTTGAAACACATAAATTACTCGTTGACGCGGCGGCGATGTTCTTTGTGAAAAATCCTAAACGTTTTGAAGTTGTCGTTACGTCGAATTTGTTCGGTGATATTTTAACTGATCTTGGAGCGGCGATCGCCGGCGGTATGGGTTTAGCAGCCGGTGCAAATTTAAATCCGGAGAAAAAATTTCCGTCGATGTTTGAACCTATTCACGGATCAGCACCGGACATTGCCGGTAAAGGTTTAGCGAATCCACTTGCGGCGATCTGGTCAGTCAGTCAAATGCTTGACTTCTTCGGTTATAATGAATTAGCGAAAAAAATTATTTTAGCGATTGAAACTTTGCTTGTCGAAAAGAAGACTTTAACGCCTGATCTTGGTGGTAATGCTAAGACTGATGAGATCGCTGAAGCAATTTTAGAAATAATTAATCGGAGGTAAAAAAATGGCTTTTATTGAAAAAAATTCTGTCAAGGCTAAGAAAGGCAAAGGCGAAATTACAATTACACATCTCTTGACACCGAAAGAGCTTGATGGTAAATGTGCAATGTTCGCTAAAGTTACAATTCCGCCGGGTGCATCGATCGGTGAACATTTTCACAAAGGCAACACTGAAACGTATCATATTTTGCAAGGTGAAGCACTTTACAACGATAACGGCACTGATAAAAAAATTTCTGCCGGTGAAACAACATTTTGCCCGGACGGTGAAAAGCACGGTATTGAAAATATCGGCAATGATGATCTGATCTTTATGGCGTTGATCATTAATGGGTAATGGGTAATTGGCAATTAAATTAATTATAAATTTCTCGTTAATTAAAAACTTTTAATTGATTTAAACAAATTTTAATTAGACAATTTAAATTAAATACCTTATGATCATTTCGTAAGGTTTTTTTGTTGGAAAAATTTTAGCGAGGTGATTTTGGTGAACAAAGTGATTAAAGAGAATTTGAAACTTTTTAGTGAATACTACGAGCCGCACAAAAAAATTTTTTCATTCGTGATCGTCGGTTCCTTGATCGGTGCAGGTCTCGGACTTCTTTCACCAATGATGATCCGTTATATTATGGATGAACTTCTTCCGAATGGAATTTCAACGAATATGATCATTGCCGCCGGTGGACTTCTTCTGATCTACGCCGCAAATTATCAACTCAATTATCAGATTGAATGTCAAGGTCGTTTGATGGGATCAAAAATTGAATTTGCAATGCGTGAAAAACTTTTTAAACATATGATGCGTATGGGCTATTCATTTTACGACAATGCACAAAGCGGTCAATTACTTTCAAGGCTCGTCAACGATATTGCTGAAGTTGGTAATTTAATGTTTGCAATTCCTCATCTGTTCGTCACTTGTTTAATTACAATGATCGGCTCGATCGCTTTACTCTTCTATCTCAACTGGCAACTTGCAACGATTGTAACTGCTTTGCTGATCTTCAAAACTTATCAAGCGGCGAAAATGAATCGTGATATGAAAGAAATGTTTATGCAGGCACGTCAGAAAACAGGCGATCTCAGTGGACAAATTTCAGAGAGTTTAAATGGGATTCGTCTTGTGAAAATTTTCAACAGCGGCGATCGTGAACTTCAAAAAATGATCAATGCAAGTGAAAATCTTTTGAGTGTGCAGGAGAAATCTTTTAAAACTGTTGGAAAACTTCACGGCGGAATGGATTTTTTTTCAAATTTGATGAATTTAGTTATTACCGTTCTTGGTGGTGCGTTAATCAGTCTGAACTTGATGACGATCAGTGATCTTGTTGCATTCTTACTTTATATGATGATCTGCATGCGCCCGGTATTTCAATTAATGATGTTGACTGAAACTTATCAGCGTGGTATGGCTGGTGTCTATCGTTATCAAGAACTTATGAATTTGCCGGAGTCTAATGAAGTCAGTGAAGATCGAAACGATCAACTTGAAAGCCTTCAAAGTCAAAGCGTTGAATTTTCTCATGTCAAATTCTCTTATGACAATGGCGCAGAAATTTTTAATGACTTCAATTTAAAAATCAATGCCGGTGAACACGTCGGAATTGTTGGAATGACCGGCGGCGGCAAAACTACGCTTTGTGAATTGCTACTTGGTATGTACGATCTCAACGGTGGAAATATTTTTATCAACGGTAAAGACATAAATAATTTGAAGATCGAAAGCCTTAGAAATGATGTCGGAATGATTCAACAAGATACTTTTCTTTTCAGTGATTCGATCAAAAAAAATATCGCCTACGGTAAACCAGAGGCGACTGACGAAGAGATCATTAACGCGGCTAAACTTGCTGAAGCTGACGAATTTATAAAAGCTCTTCCAAATGGTTATGATACTTTCATAGGTGAACGCGGTGTTAAACTTAGTGGTGGACAAAAGCAACGTTTAGCGATCGCAAGAATGTTTTTGCGTAATCCAAAAATTTTGATCCTTGACGAAGCGACCAGTGCACTTGATAATGAGACTGAACGTCAAGTACAAAAGGCAATGCAAAAACTCTCTGAAAATCGTACAACAATAACGGTTGCTCATCGTCTTGCAACAATTCAAAATTCTGATCGCATTCTCGTTCTTGATCACGGAAAGATCATTGAAGAAGGCACTCACGAAAATTTGATCGAACTTCGTGGAAATTATTATAGGCTTTCAAAAAATTTAATAGCCGCTTAAAAAGTTTTTTTGTGCATAGTCCAAAATATCGGTCAATCAGCAGTTGATAATTATTTGCTCCAAGATATGGAGCTTTTTTTATGACGAATCAATTTTTAAGTTTATCAATCAATTTTTAAAATACGTTATTATAATCACAATTTTTTTTTCTATAATTATCAATAAAAAATTGAAAGTTGTGATGAGATGAGTATAAGACAAAAATTTATTCTTTTGGCTGGAATTGTCGGAATTATTTTGACGGCAGTATCAATTATCGGCTATTCAACGGCTTCATCAAATTTAAATGAAAGCGTTGAAAGTGAATTATTAGCAACAGTCGAAATTCAAGGAAAATCGTTTGACGGCTGGATTCGTGAAAAATCTGCTCCTGCGGTTAATGCTGCGAATCAAATGAGCAAATTCATAGGAGCTGATAAAAATTTCATTCAAAATATAATGAAACTCGCCGAGAGTGACAAAAATATTATGGCGATAACAAATTGCGATGAGACCGGAATGGTTTTATCAAATACGGCTGATTATACAGGAAAACTTGAAATTAGAACTCGTGACTGGTACAAAAATGTTAAATCTGCCGGGAAATTAATTTTTACAGATGTTTATCAAGACGCAACGAATGGAAAATTAGTTGTATCAGCGGCAATGCCATATTTTGATTCAAACGGCAAATTTTACGGCGCAATTTGTGATGATATTTCTGTTGATACGCTTAACGAGGAAATTAAACAGATAAATTATCGCGGCGAAGGCAAAGGAATGATAATTGATCGTAAAGGAAAAATTATTGCTTCTGCTGATACTTCAGAAAATATGCAGGACATTTCGTCAAGCAGAGAATTTCAACAGATGATAAATCAACGCAATGGATTTTTTCTTACAGATGATGAAAATGTTTTTGCATATACAACAATCGAAAGTACAGGCTGGATAGTGGCAATTTCAGTTCCGCAAAAAAAAGTTTTCGCCGCCGTTAATAATCTGCGAATGACTTATATATTTTTGACGATAGCAACGATCTTAGGAATATTTATAACTGTTTTCTTCAGTTTAACTTTCTCAAACAAAATTATAAAAAATATCGTGAATATCAAGGAACATACAGAAAAATTAGCTCAAGGAAATTTCAAAATATCAGATTTGCAAAGTGATTCAAAAGATGAATTTGGAGAATTAGCACAAACTTTTAATTCAATGATCCGCGATGTAAGAGCATTAATAAAAAAAGTTGTTGAGACTTCAGAGAAAGTTGCAAAATCATCAGAAGAATTAACGGCATCAGCTCAACAATCTGCAGAAACGTCGAATTATATTTTAGAAACGGTTGTGAAAGTTTCAAAAGATATGGAAAATCAAATTGAAAGTATCGAAATGGCAAAACAAGACATTAATTCAGTTTATACAGATGTGACTTCGGTATCGGAAAAATCAAAACAAGTTACAGAAAATACAAATTTAACGGCAGAGACAGCGCAAATGGGTGAAAAATTAATGCAAGACGCAATGGCAAAAATGACGAAGATAGAAAAAAGCGTTTCGGACTCCGCTGAAACAGTTGAAAAACTCGGTGAAAATTCAAAACAGATAGGAATGATAGTTGAGGCAATAGCCTCGATAGCTGATCAAACAAATTTATTGGCGTTAAATGCAGCGATCGAAGCAGCAAGAGCTGGAGAAGCCGGCAGAGGATTTTCAATCGTTGCAGAAGAAGTTAGAAAATTATCAATCAGTTCTCAAGAATCAGTTGAAAAAATCAGAGACAGCATTAGTAAAATTCAAAGCGATACACAAAAAGCGGTTTCATCTATGAAAAATGGTATGGAAGAAGTCAAAAATGGATCGTCGGCAATTCGTGAAGTTGGAACGCAATTTGAACAAATTATTAATATGGTAAACGTGAATAAGCAGCAAATTGATGATATAAGTCATTCAGTGCAAAATGTATCTGTCGGAACAAGTCGAATGGTTGAAATTATAGATCAAATTAATTATATAAGCCGTTCGACTGCCGAACATACGCAGGCAATTTCAACATCAACTGAAAATCAAAATGCTTCAACTGAAGAAATTGCAAAATCTTCTCGTTCTCTGTCTGATATTGCCATTGAATTACAAATTGAAACGAATAAATTTAAAGTTTAGAATTGTGCTATTCAAAAATGAGTATGAACGAATGAAAAATTATCCGCAGTGGTAAACTTATAAAAATTGTATTAATAATAATAATGTGATACAATTAAAACAATATCAGTGACGGAATTTGTTGCACTATGTTTCACTTATGCCAGAGATTGAAAATTGATTAATCAAAATATAAATAAGAGGTGACTAAAATGAATGATGATAGATTGATTGTTGCTTTGGATTTTCATAGACTCGACGACGTGAAAAGAATTGTCAATGAACTTAATGACAGCGTGACTTATTACAAAGTTGGAATGGAACTTTTCTATAGCGTTGGTGCAAGCGTCGTTGATTATCTCAAGAGTGAAGGCAAAAATATTTTTCTTGATCTCAAATTGCACGATATTCCGAACACTGTTGCTAATGGTCTTTGCTCTTTGATGAATCTCGGCGCAAATATTTTGAATGTCCACGCAAGCGGTGGTTATACAATGATGAGCACAGCAGCGGAAAGATTGAAGGCTGAAGCTGAACGATTGAAGATCGATCGTCCGAAGTTGATCGCAATAACCGTTTTGACAAGTATAAACCAAAATGACTGGGCTGATCTCGGTTTTCAAGCGCAAATGAAAAGTCAAGCCGTCAGACTTGCTAAACTTGCACAGAAAGCTGGACTTGATGGCGTTGTTGCCTCACCACAAGAAGCAAAATCGATCCGTGAAGCCTGTGGTGAAGATTTTTTGATCGTAACTCCGGGCATTCGTCCGATCGGTTCAGCAATTAACGATCAGACAAGAATTTCAACGCCGTCTCAAGCTCTTAAAAATGGCGCAAGTTATTTAGTGATCGGTCGTCCGATCATTGCCGCTGAAAATCCTCGTGAGTCAGCACTCAAGATAATTGAAGAAATGAAATCAGTTGAAGATTGAAATAAAAATTTTTTCCAACAAAAATGGACTATCGAAAAATTGATCGTTAGTCCTTTTTTATTACGAATTATTATTTAAAAATTACACATCAATGATTTTATTTTTTGCAAGATAATCATAAATTCCGCTGTCTTCATTCGACAAAGTGATCTCAGTAGCAAATTTTTTCACCGGCTCCGGCGCATTACCCATAACGATCGCTTTTCCAACAAGTTTAAACATTTCAATGTCATTGTAATTATCGCCGAAACCGATCGCCTCTTCAGCTTTCAAATTGTAATGCTTAAGCATAACATTGATCCCGGTTGCCTTCGATACAGATTTATCCATAATTTCAAGCAGAATCGTTGACGATCGAACAACATTTAAAGTCGGAAATTTTTTGCTAAGTTCACGTTCCATTTCTTCACAAGTCGGCGGCTCACACATTATTAAAATTTTGTTCGGCATAATATTTTTTTCGATCAACTCATCAAAATTTGCATTTTCAGCCGTTGCGCTCGTAATATCCATTTCACGTTTTGCACGCCAATCATTAACGTCACGAACAAACCATTTGCGTCCGGCGTAATAATTAACGGTAATATCTGACCAACTTTGATCGATCGCCTTCAAAACATTTTTAGTATCATCAATAGCAATCGTTTTATTGTAAAGAACTTCTTCATTTTCCGTTAAAACTAAACCGCCGCTGTAACTAATGATCGGAATTTTAACGCCGATTTTGTTAGTGATCGGGTAAATCGCTTCCGGCATTCTTGCAGAGACGAGAATAAACGGAATTTTTTTATTGAGAAGAGATTTAACTGCCTTTTCAGTTTTTGAAGTGACTTTGTGATCATTCGTTAAAAATGTTCCGTCAATGTCAGAGAAAACAATTTTAGTATTCATAATCAATTCCTCCGAAAAAATTTTTTTATAGATAAATTTATAATACGATATTTAATTTGATCACGCAATAAAAATTTTCTGAATAATTGATAGACATTTGAAAATGTTTTGCGTATAATTAATAAAAAATTTTTCAATCGTAGCAAAATAGTTTAGGAGGACGAATTAATGAAAGGTACAAAACCTATTTATGTAATTGGACACCGTAACCCGGACACTGATTCGATTTGTTCGGCGATCAGTTATGCTAATCTCAAGCGTGCTATGGGTTTTAATGCTGTTGCGGCTCGCTGCGGTAAAGTCAACAATGAAACGAAATATGCACTTGAATATTTCAAAGTTGATGAGCCTGTAATGATTCAAGACCTTTATCCTCGTGTTAAAGATGTTGTTCTTGAAGTACAAACTGTTGTTCGTCAACACGACACAATTCGCCATCTCGGTGAAGTTATGCGTAAGAATGAAGTTAAATCGATCCCGGTTGTTGACAGTAAAAATGAACTTGTTGGTATCGTTTCGACAGGCGATCTTGCTAAGCGTTATTTCTTAGAGCTTGGACTTCAAAGCCTTGCTGATATGAGAGTTCGTTATCGTGATATAATTCAAGCGACTGAATCAAAAGCACTTGCGATCGGCGATGAGAATGAAATTATCGAAGGCAATATCAGAATTTTAACCGGCAGTGTTGCTAAAGCTAAAGAACTCATTGAGCCGGGCGATATTGTTTTGACTGGTGATAGAAGTCTTGACACGTTGAAAAAAGTTTTAAATCTCGGTGTCTCCTGCTTGATAATTACTAATGATTGCAGAGTACAGCCGGAAATTATCGCTGAAGCAAAAGCGTTAAATCGTTTCATTTTGTCAACGCCTTATGATACTTATACAGTCGGTCGTTTGATCAATCAATGTGTTCCGATTCGTCGAATTATGCACGATAATCCTATTTGTTTCAAGCCGATGGATCTTCTGAGTGACATTAAAGGAATTATGGACGAACATAGATTTAGAAGTTATCCTGTTGTCGAAAATAATAAACTCGTCGGTATCGTTACAAGTGATGAAATTATGTTGCCTGAGCGTGATAAAATTATTCTCGTCGATCACAATGAACGCGGTCAAGCGATCGAAGGTATTGAGGAAGCAAAGATCGTTGAGATTATCGATCACCATAGACTCGGCGGCATTCAGACTTCTGAACCGATTTATATTCGTCAAGAGCCTGTTGGCTGCACTTGTACGATTATTTCAAATATGTACTGGCAAAATGATATTGATATTCCGCCGTCGATCGCAGGTTTATTGTTAAGTGCAATTCTTTCTGATACTGTTCTTTTCAAATCACCGACTTGCACGGAGAAAGATAAGCGTGCTGCTGAAAAACTTGCACATATCGCAGGCGTTGATCTTCGTGAATACGGCTTGAAGATGTTAAAAGCCGGCGCAGGTATCGGTGACAAAACGCCTCAAGAGATCATTAAAACTGATCTCAAGGAATTTAAGATCGGCGATTATAAGATTGTTGTTTCTCAAATTTCCGTTATGGACCCGGAAGAAGTTTTAGCGATTGAAGATCAACTGATCGCCGCAATGCAGGAAAATTGCGATCGTGAAGGCTATGATATGGATTTAATGATGGTTACTGATATTTTAGAAGAAGCAACTTATCTTCTTTACGCCGGTTCACCGAAAACTTTGATCGGTGAGGCATTCAAGAAAGATGCAAGCGGAACTCACGTATATCTGCCGGGCGTTATGAGTCGTAAAAAGCAAATGATCCCGCCATTAAGTGAGGCTGTTAAGAAAATTTCTAATCAGAATTAAAAATAATTTTAATCAATAAAAAAACTCGTCATATCTTCAAAAATTTTTCGTGAAGATATAGCGAGTAATTTTTTTTAAGCGATAAATTTTAAATGTCAGCTTTCCACAAGCCGTGCAAATTACAAAATTCATAAACTGCGATCGGTTCGTCGTCGTCAGCAACAATAAATTGAGCTTCCGGCTTATCGTTAGGCGTTAAGTGTCGATATTGACCGCCTTTTTTAGTTTGAAGATAAATCCACGCGATCAAATGTTCTTCAGTCATAGGATGAGCAACGCTGCCGACTTTGACGAAAATTTTTTTGCCTTCAACTGTTGCAACAGGAACGTGTTTTTCTTGAGCCGCATCAGTAGTATTTGCTTTGAGTTGCTGCATAGGTTTACCATTGCAAGACAATTCGCTGTCACCTTTATTGATGAGCATCGCAAGAGTTTTTTTGTCTTCACTAATGAAAATTCTTCAGCCAGACATAATTGAAACCTCCAAAAAAATTTTTTACGAATGAATTATAGATCAAAAATTTTGATAAAGCTATAAATTATTTTTCGATCTTAAATCCAAGTTTCAAAATTAATTTCAACGTTTCGATCGCAGTCCGGCGATCATAATCCTTTTCAAATTCCGGCAGTTGATCATAAGGCACAAGACAAGGCGTTGTCTTCTTGAGATCGTCACGTTCTTCACCATAAATCCAGCCTTCATTGATTCGATTTACTGACCAGACTTCGTGAACATTTTCGGCAAGTTTTTCCGTGAGATCGATCAATTCTTTTGACAATTCAATATCGCTTGTATCGATCGGTTTTGGTTTATAATTCATTTAAATCTTACCTTCCATAATTTTTTGAAGTGTTACGCCGATATTTTCGATCTCGTCAAAATTATTAATAGTTTTAATATCCATTTGATTTCCGCGCATAATTTGAATATTATTGTTTTTAATATGAATAGCGATCAAAATTTTTGTACAGTTAATTCCGAATTTATCAGCAATGCTGGTTAATTTATGATAATAATCTTGTTTGATTTCTTTTGTGCCTTTGCATTCGATAATAACTGAGTGAAAACCTTTTATGGCGATGCAGTCAATTTCATTCTTTATTCCATTGTCGTCAAATTCATCGTCGTAGCGATTAAATTCATAATTCGTTGCAGCTTCATCAAAGTAGCCGGTTTCAAGAATTTTAAAGTAAGTATAAATCTCTAAAATTTCACCGGCAGTCGTCAAAAATCTTTTCACTTGCGGCGTTGAATAATCAAAATTTATCTTATTCGTTGCTTTATTGTAATTAAATTTTTCCAAAAATCCAAGTTTAACAAATCTCTTCAGAAGATCAATTAGCTTATTATTAAGTATCAGATTTCTGACTTTGAGATCATTGAGAGCTTGAAGTTTTGAATGCTCATAAAGTCGATCGCAAAGATCATTCCAATTTGCTACACTATTATAAACGTCAACATCATTTTGTGTGTAAATATTCCAGAGTTTATTATAATTCATTGAAAACTCCGGAAAATGAAATTTATTGTTTATGGCGTTGTTGAGTGCAAACATATCATCAATACGAATGAATGATCGATCTTCAATGTAATTTAAGTAATTGCAGCCGATACAATTTTTAAAAATTTTATTCTTAGAATCAAATTCAAAGTAAGCAATTTGATTAGAAATTTTTTCAGTGAAACGGCTTTGCATAAGATATGACGAGAAAAGCATAGTTGATCCGTCGAAAAGATTAATTTTCTGATCAGAAAGTTTTTTCAAAAATTCTTCGATCGCCGATTCTTCGTCGGAGCATTTAATGACCTCAAAATTAATTTTCAAATCAGCAAGATCAACATTAAATTTCAACTGATCATTGATCGCAAGAATAAATTTAATTTTTACAGTCATATGACGGCTTTCAACATAATTCAAAATCGATTTAACTTTAGCAATAAAATAATCTTCATTGATCGAGCCGTCAAAGTAATAAATATAAGTCAGCGTTGCAGGATTAATCACCATTGCTGAGGCGATATTTCTAAAAATTTCTTCGTTGCGTCCGCTGTGAAGTCGTCCATCGTCAAATGCAAGTGCAAGATTTTTACCGACAACGTGAGTGAGGATGAATGGAATCTTATCAAGAAGCGCACGATCGATATATTTATAATCACGGTACAAATTACATTCAATCGCCGGAAAGAAATCAGCACGAATTTTTTTGACGAGATTTAACGCTGTAGGAATATTTGCTAACGAATCAACTAAAATTTTTTCGTAAAATTTATATTGCTTTGAATAACCATAGCTGCCGGTTATCGCCGTTTCCTTGTTAGAAAAATCAAAACTTCCGGCTAAAATATTTTCAAGGCATAAGCGATAACGTTTATAAGCCGTTTTGATCAAAGCGTTTGTTTGCTTAGAAATAATTTTTTCAAGCTCGGCAACGTTACCATTATTAAATGGATCAGATTTTTTGAATGAATGCGCTTTTTGACAAAAGAATTGATGCAAATTGATCGACATACTATCAAGCTCATCCAAATTTTGATCAATATGTGGATTATCCCACTTTCGACGGACATTTTTATTATAACTTTCGTCTTGTAAATTCAAATTAATATCGCCACGAACAATACACGGATGCAATTTTTGATCTTCGTCTTTAACGCTGCCGATTTTAATGCAGTTTTCAAAATCAGTTAGGACTTGCCAGCCGTTGATCAATTTTTCAACAACCCAACGACGATGTTCATAAGCGATCATTTTCTCTAAAAATTTTTTATTATTCTTATCGTTGAGTTTTGCTAAAAATTCTTCGGCGGCTCTTTCAAAATTACTATCGTCAATTCCGATCGATCTCAACTTGTAACGAATTGAAAGCGCAAATGACATTGAAGAATTTTTGTTGTATTCGTCAGCATTAAAATTAGCAAGTTCATTAGCCATATCAATATTTAACGAATCTAACCACGAAAGATGAGCATTAAAAGCCATTCTTTCAAGATCAGGATTAATTGAATTATTTTCGGCAGTCAATTCAGAATAACGGACGCAGAACACAGAATTATTTTGAAAGTCATTCATTAAATCGTTGTCAGTTGAAATGAAGATATAACGATAATCCGCAACAAAATTTAAAAATGTTTCCGGCTTAAAATTCAAATTAGCATAAATCTCAAGTCTTGAATTATTTAATTCACCGTCGACGTTGATAAATTTATTGAGTGCCGGACGATCTTTTAAATAATTTTGCTTAGCAGTTTCAAAATCATTAGATACAGCCGTGATAGTCAATTCGTGATCTGGAATTTGACCAACTTCAAGGCAAATATCAATAAATTTTTGTGCAACGTTGTCTGATCCGACAACTAAAACATTTATCTTTGAGTTGTCGCTAGTCCAATCGATCAGCGGTTTATTGAAAAGTAAATTTTGAATCAATGCAGTTGTATTCACAAAATCACCTCATAAGAAATTTAACACATATAAACTTTTATCCAACAATCCAACTTACAAGGTAGATCGTCAATGGAATTGTCACAAATGCAATACCTATAAAGTCAATGTAAATTATCTGGTAAAAACAGGGTATCAATGGTTAAATTTGCCGCATGATTTTCCACTTGCTTTTACAGTACACCGTTTTTATCGCAGATCTTCAGATGATTTAAATGTGAGTTTATATTTTTCTAGAGTTTCAAAATGAGACAAGAGGAGATTTAAACTTTACTTGTTATTTTAGAGATTTTTACTGTCTTTCAAAATGCTCACTCCTAGTAATATAAATACATTGAGTACATAGAATATAATAGATTTTTTTTAGTTAGTGCTCCACTAATTGCCCTACTAAACTATAAAAGGCTCTGCTAAATAAGCAGAACCATTGATTTCATATGGTGCGTCCGGCGTGACTCGAACACGCGACCCACGGCTTAGAAGGCCGTTGCTCTATCCAACTGAGCTACGAACGCCTCTCAAAAACGAAATTTATTATATAGCAAATAAATTTTAATGTCAAGAAGATTAACAAAAAAAGTTTATGTGTAAATTTGTTATGATTTGTTACATAACAAATAAAAATAACTTAAGAATCTTTGCCAGACTAATGGCTTCATTTGAAAATTATTCGGTGATTTTGATTATCTATAAAGATTTTTTTAATTGTTCTTTTGCATTCTCATTATGAAGACATTCATTATCACGACGAAGATCAACGAGAAGATCACTAAAGCTGCTGCCCATTGAAAAGCCAGATCATAATCATTTGCCTGCACTGCTGAATAAATCGCCGTCGACATTGTTTGAGTAACGCCCGGAATATTTCCTGCAAACATAATTGTTGCGCCGAATTCACCGAGTGCACGAGTGAATGACAAAACTAATCCTGCTAAAATTCCGTGCTTTGCATTAGGCAAAAGAATTTTCCAAAAGATTCGCCATTCATTTACGCCTAAAGTTTGTGCTGCGTAAATTATATTTCTGTCGAGCTGTTCAAATGCTCCTCTTGCTGTTCGATACATTAGTGGCATTGATACAACGACAGCGGCGATAACTGCGGCTTGCCACGTGAAGACTAACGATATATCAAATTGCAATAAAAATTTTCCGATCGTGCTGCGTTTACCGAACATTAATATAAGAAAAAATCCTACAACTGTCGGCGGCAAGACTAGCGGCAAAGTTATAATTGCGTCGGCAAGTCCTTGAAAGTGTTTCATTTTTACAACTAAATATGCTAAGCCAATGCCAACGAAGAAAGTTATTATCGTTGCAATGAAAGCAGTTTTGATCGTTACTATAAACGGCGCAATTTCCATAAATTAATTCTCCAAAAAAATTAATTTTTCCGGCGGAAAGTACAAGTAAATTTCTTCAGCTTGTATCTTCCGCCAAATTTTTTTATCAACTTCCCAACGAATCAATTTTAATTCTGAATGATTTTCTTTGTGTCTTAGCATTACAACGAAACAATTAATATCTTCGATCGCCTGATCAACTTTCATCAAAAAAATATTTTTGCCTTCGCTTGTTCGATATTCAAGATCATTAGCACGAACAGCGAGATATTTAATTTGTAATGGGTAATTGGTAATTGGTAATTTAATTTTCCAGTCTTCAGCAATAATAAAATCATTTTCAATATGAGCCGCAGAAATATTTTGACAGCCGGTGATCTTCGCCGTTGAAAGTGTTTGAGGATTTTTAAATAGTTGATCTTTTGAGTTGATCGTATCAATTAGTCCGTGATTCATTACTGCAATTCGATCACTTAATCTGAAGGCTTCACCTCGATCGTGACTTACTAAGATCGCTGCATTGTCGTAAAACTTCAAAAGCGAAGATATTTCTAATTCAAGCTGCCATTTCAAGTAATTATCAAGTGCGCTGAATGGTTCATCAAGCAGAAGTATTTCAGCATTTGATGCTAAAATTCTTGCAAAGGCTACTCTCTGTTGTTGACCGCCGCTTAATTTTGACGGATAAGAATTTTCAAGCCCGTTTAATTTGAATCTTTCAAGATTTTTTTTCAAGGCAAGATTTTTTTCATCAGTGTCACCAACTGCCGAAAACAAAATATTTTCAGCAACAGTCATATTAGGAAACAAAGCATAATTTTGAAACAAATAGCCGACGTGTCGATCTTGTGGTGATAAATTGATCTTCTGATCGCTGTCAAAGAGAATACGATCATTTAAAATAATTTTACCTTCGTCCGGCGTTTCGATTCCGGCAATACATTTCAGTGTCATTGATTTGCCACAGCCGGACGCACCGAGCAATGCAAAAACTTCATCAATAACTTTGAAATTTACATCAAGATAGAAATCACGTAATTTTTTTCTAATGTTGACGATTAAATTCATTTCTTGACGACTTCAAAGCCGTATTTTTCAAAAATTGCTTTTGCTTTGTCACTCTTTACGAAATCTAAAAATTTCTTTGCCTCATCCATTTGTTTTGAATCTTTAATGATCGCTACAGGATAAATTACCGGCTTATGTGATCCTTCTGGAGCTTCACAAACAATTTTGATCTTGTCACCGGCTACAGCCGCATCAGTTGCATAGACAACGCCGCAATCAGCTTCACCGCTTTCAACCCAGCTTAAAACTTGACGAACATCTGATCCGTAAACGGCTTTAGCCTTCACAGCATCAAGAATATTCAATTTCGTCAAAATTTCTTCAGAGTATTGACCGACCGGAACGCCTTTTGGCTCACCAAGTGCAATGTGTTGAATGTCTTCACGAGCAAGATCGTTGAATGATTTAATATCCTTGTTGCTGTCAGCCGGGACGATCAAAACAACTTTGTTGATCAAAAGATCGGAACGCGTTCCTTCAGCAAGATTTTTTGATTCTTCAAGTGCATTCATCTGCTTTTGTGCAGCACTGAAAAAAATATCAGTTTGACCGCCGTTTTCAATCGCCTGCTGAAGTGCTCCGCTTGATCCGAAATTGAAAATCAACTTAATGTTAGAATTTTCCTTTTCATACTCACCGGCAAGTTCTTTCATAACGTCAGTAAGTGAAGCCGCTGCTGCAATGTGAAGATCGATCGGCTCTGATTTTGCCTTTTCAGTGCCGCCGCCGCCGCAACCTGTCATCAACATTGCTGATGCCATCATAAGTGCCAAAATTTTTTTCATCAAAAACACCTCGTATAAAAAAATTTTAACTAAAAAAAGACCATTATCCATCGTTGCACACGAAAAGAAACAGTCTAAAACTAATGCAGAATTAAGAATGTAGAATTAAGAATTAGATCAATTTTGCATTCTACATTCTGCATTCTGAATTATATTAATGTTCCTTTTCAAAATCGGAAGGCGTTGACGTTTCCATCTTCACCCTGTGAGTCTAATAAAAAACTCAGGCGCAGTATCATAGCCGTTGCCTTAGATACTTTTGCTCGGAACGATCTTTATTTAAAAAATTACTCATATCTTCACATAAAAATTATTAAATGTCAACACTTTGATGAAAAAATTGAAAGCTAAATAAAAATTTAATTGTGTAGGACTTGTTAAATAACTTATTTTAACCAAATTAAAATACAAGCTATGTGTATAAATGCAAGATATCTATTAACTAATTTATCATATCTTGTCGCAATTTATCTTCTGAAAGAAACATTCTACCAAGTGACGTTCTTTATATTGTTCCTTGTCAAATTTTATTTCTTCTTTGCGATTCTTTCGCGGCTTTATACAATCTGTGCCGCCGAATTTGTCGACGAAGATCATCACTATCATATGCTCCATCGCCATTACTATTTTTGCTTTAAAGTCAATGATTAGTTTTGGCGCAATTTTTATATCATGCACTTGTCCGCCTGTTAATATTATTTTAATAGGATTCCCTAAAGCGTCAACTGCAGCATGAATCTTAATTGTATTTTTTAAATTTTTATAAGTTCTTCCATTTTTATTTGATATTTCAAAGTAATGTTTTACTTAATCCCATTGATTATCTGTTAATTCATAATGTCTACCTGTAATTTTGTTCACTATATCAAATTAATGGAAATATTAAAAGTTATT
>JAFUZV010000207.1 GCA_017476425.1 Selenomonadaceae bacterium | reverse complement strand
GTAGACCTGCGGAGATATGGCGACTTCTTGACCACAACTCACCTAATGATGATGGTTGTCCGGGCTGTCTTCCTGATACCTTTACCCGCCGTCTAAAAATTCTCATCACCTCTCATTAACTTTTTTTCTTTATTATACGACGATTTATTTAAAATGCAAGAGTTTTTTTTGCGCCGTTTCATCCCCATAGATGAATCAAGGGGCTTTCACGGCGCATTTTCGGTAAAGGAATTGTTGAAGATGAAAAATATTTTTGATGAGATCAGCAACTTGGTTAGCACTTGCTGATGATGAAGGAAATTTAACTGACTCGATTTTTGATACTTATCGTGAACTTGCTGACGGTGGAGTCGGAACGATCGTAACTGGAATTACAACTATTTCACCTCACGATAATTTGATCGAAGGCATTGCACAATTTCATTCTGATAAATTCATTAATCAGCATAAAAAATTTACTGATATGATTCACGAATACGATTGCAAAATTTTTATGCAGACTGCGATCGTCGATTCAATTTTTTATATTGATGATGAACTTTACAAAGTGCCGATCACAAAATTATCACACGAACATATTGACGAAGTTGTAAATCTTTTCAAAAATGCTGCGATTCGTGCGAAGTCAGCAGGTTATGACGGCATTCAACTTCACGTTGCACACGGTTTTTTCTTGAGCACTTTTATCAGTCCGCTTTACAATGGAAGAAATGATCAATATGCCGGTAGTCCTGAAAATCGTGCTAAAATTCTTGGTGATATTATTGATTCGATCCGTGAAGTTGTAGGAAAAAATTTTTGTGTAATCGCTAAAATTAATTGCGATGATTTCACTGAAGGCGGTCTTAATATAAATGATTGTATTGTTGCTTGCAAAGTGATGAAAGCTCACGGTATTGATGCGATCGAAATTAGCGGAAATTTTACTTCTCGTGAGGCAAGAGCCGGAGCTAATGAAGGATATTTTCAAAAGTATGCTGTTGCCGTTAAAGAACGTGTTGATATTCCAATAATCTTAGTTGGCGGTCACCGCAGCGTTGAAGCGATGAACAATTTGATCAATAAGACTGATATTGAATTTTTATCTTTGTCTCGTGCGTTAATTCGTGAACCTGCTATTATCAATCGCTGGAAAAGTGGAGATATTAAACCGTCGAAGTGTATCGGCGGTAATATGTGTTATCGAACACCAGGACATAAGTGTATCTTTAATTTACGCCTCAATAAAAAAAATCGTTGACATTCAGACAACGGTTGAAATTTTATATTCCTATTATCAATTTATCATTCGTCAACTGCTGAAAAATCTCGCCGATGTTGCCGTTTGTTCAAATGTGATTGTGCTTTTGATTCCGCTGTATGTTTTCGTCACAGTTTTTGAGTTGTCATCAATGTACTTCACTTGAATTTGCACTTCTTTCATAATTTCACCTCATTTTTAATGTCCCAACATTTTTGCCTCAACAAAATCTGCCTTTGCCTTGTCCTTCTCTCCCAACGCTTGATAACATTCTCCACGTAATTTATAAAGTGTTCCATTATAATTAATTCTATTGAATCCTATTGCCTTTGTATAATCCTCAATAGCATTTTTGTAGTCCTTTATATACTTATAGACATCGCCACGGAACAAATAATCATTAAAATCCATTATATCATCAGCTTTAGACCACATTGAAAGATATTTTTTATAATCTTCAATAGCATGCTGTTCATCTTTCAATTCATCATAAGCCATGGCACGCTGGCGAAAATATTCAATCTCGTATGAATTTTTTTCAATGAGTTTGGTATAAATTTCAACTAATTTGTCGTATTGTTTCATTTCATTATATATTTTGGCTTTTGATTCACAATGGCTGAAATTATATGGATCAATCTCGATTGCCTTATCAATGTCAGCAAGTGCCTTGTCATACTCTTCCAACATTGAATAACAAGAACTACGATGAGAATAGAGCAAATCACTATTAGGATATTTTTGAAGACCTTCAGTTAATATTTCAATCGCTTTTTTGTAATTTCTCAAATCTAAAAACTTATTTGCTTCATTTGATATTTGAATATCGCTTTGAGCATAAACGATTGGCAAGCTGACAATATTAGGTATAAATTCAGTCTCTCCCATCAAAACGCCTACAGCCAGCATTTTACACAAAATTTTCTTGTTAAACATGACTTAATGCCCACCTTTTGAACGAACTTGATATTCAATATAATCAGCCTTTGCCTTAGCTTTCTCGCCAATGGCTTCGTAGCATTTAGCACGTTGTAACCAATAAACTCTATCATCAGGATTCAATTCAAGACCTTTTGTATACATCTCAATAGCATTAGCATAATCTTTTATTTTTTGATAAATTATTCCGCACATAAAATATTCGCTTGCTATCTGTGTATCAACAGTATATTTTAGACCAAGATTGTCCATGTTTTTCTTGACTTGTTCATCTAAATGATGTGGTAATGTGGCTGCTTTTTTAAAATCTGCTATGGCTTTTTGATATTCGCCTAAATCGTCATACAAATGACCTCTCAAAGTATAAATAACAGGATCATTCGGCTTTCTCTTTATGACATTTGTATAAGCCTCAAGTTCTTTTTCTTTAAATTCACGTGCATTGTCAGATTTATGCATTGCTTCATAAATATCTGCTTTTCTTTCATACATATAAGGCAACTGCTCAAAATCTTTGTTGTGATCTACAAGTCCAATGGCTTTATCAATATCCTCAAGTGCTTTATCATATTGATTTATGCTCAGATATATAAAACTACGATAATTATAAGCGCCATACTTATTGGGGTAATTTTGAATCAATTCATTGCAAATATTTATGGCCTCGTTGTACTTTTTTTGCAAGAACAAATCGGAACTCTCTTGGATTCTTTTTGAGTAAGCGTCATCTTCTTGGGCATAAGCAATAGAAATGTTGGAAACGACGGCATTTCAACAACATTTGGAGCAAATATCACTACACTGCTCAAAATACCCATGATCGCCAATTTTGACAAATTTTTCTTGACATGCATAATTTTTCCTCCTCACATACTCATCATATACGCTTCACGTGCTTTTGCGCTGTCACCGATTGCCATATAACATGTAGCTAAATTGTCATACCACACATGTAATTTTGGATTGTTTATATTATTTGGATTTATGATTTTTAAGGCTTTTATATAATAATTGATTGCATTTTCATAACTATTCAAATAAAAATAACAATTTGCTAAATCTAAATAATTTAAACTTTTATTTGGTTTATTTTCAATAGTTTTTATATAATCCGCTATTGCTTTTTCATAATTTCCAATTTCTTTATAACAATTCGCTCTACTTTCGTAAGATTCAAACTTTCTACCTGAGTTTAATTCAATAACTTTTGTATAATCAGCTATAGCCAATTCATAATTATGTAAACTAAGGTAATATGTATTGGCACGAAAATAATAGGCATCTGCATAATTTGGTTTAATTTCTATCGCCTTACTCAAATATGAAATTTCTTGTTCTCCATTTAATTGCAATGCTAACCAAAAATAAGCCTCTGCACCATTAGGATTAATTTTTATTGCTTCTGTATAAATGCGAACTTTATCGTTTTCATTTGCCAATGCACCTTCACGAAGTTTATTTAGATAAGCTGACAATTTTTCTATACTTTCAAATTCTTCTTTGATTCTCTTTTTATTTTGAATACTTTTTACATTATTCAAATCACGTTCAAGTTTTGAAATTTTTTCACGTTGTTCATCAATAATTTTTTTAAATGTGTTATTTTCTGCGATTGCCTTTGAGCGATCTTCTTCGCTTTTTTTCATCCATCTGCTTATTGAATCATCAATTATGTTAGTATCAATATTTGCAGTTAAAGTTACACGATATTTAATCCAGCCGCTTGCTTCACCTTTTAAAGGAATTTCTTCGGTATTTGTATTTATGACTTTTAAAATTCCAGCTGTAAAAATTTCTATCTCATCTTTTTCCAATATGCCATTTTTTGATTTAGAATAACTCGTTAAAAAAAATCCTGCCTGTTCACAAGCATTACGTTGTGCATAAATTTTTGCATTTTCTATTGCAGCTTCGGGTGTTTCTTTACCACTCATTATATATTCGCCAATACCAATATATTCTTTAACTTCAGCATGAGCAATAGATGTGATTTGTTGAAAATTGTAAATTTTAGGAACAAAAGCAAAACTTCCAACTGCCAAACTCGCTATAAACAATTTTTTTAGGAATTTCTTATTTTTAATCATAATGAAAACTCCAATCAGTACAAAAACAGTAAAACACATCTGAAAAAATTGACAATTCATTATAAAAAAAAAAAACGGTTGTCAAGCCATTTTCAAAATTTTCTTGCAGAATTTTCAGTGAGATAAGGCAAAAGTGATGGAAATGAAAAAATCCGCCGTTTGTGATAAGTGTTAAATTTTTAAACGAAAATTTTTATAAAGGACGTGATCAAATGCACTTCACGACAGGAATAAATCGACCGCCTTATGAGGCACAATCCGGTTTTTTGCAAGTGACTAGCGGCTGCAGTCATAAATCTTGCACTTTCTGCGGTTATTTCAAAGAATGTAGTTTTCAATTTTCACCTATGAGTGAGATCGCCGAAGATGTCAAAGAAATTCCTAAATATTTCGGTGAGCCGGAAAGAATTTTTTTGCAAAGTGCTGACGCTTTCGCCGCAAGTTATGATACTTTAATGCAGACTGCTTACTTGATCCACAAATATTTGCCGTCAGTCAAAACAATCGGCGGCTATGCAAGAATTGATAATTTCATTGACAAGACAACTGATCAACTTCGCAAGATGAAAGATATCGGCTATAGTGATCCTTATATCGGTGTTGAGTCCGGTGATGACGTAATTTTAAAAAGAGTTCATAAAGGTTATGATGCTAAAACCGCACGTGAACAGCTTGAGAAATTGACTGTAGCAGGTATGCCGATCATTGCAAATTTTTTAAATGGACTCGGCGGTAAAGATTATGGATTATCACACGCACAAAAGACGGCTGAACTTTACGATGGAATAAATATTTCAATGATTGAAGTTTCATCTCTAACATTAGTACCGAAAACGAATTTGTATTATCAAATGACTAAAGGAAAATTCATTGAGGCAGCCGAAATTGAACGTCTTCAAGAAATGCAAGAATTTCTGCGCAAATTGACTATTTTTATCAGATCATATTTCAATGCCGTTTTTCGTTAAAGCTAAATTGCCTCATCAACGTGACGAAATTATCACGGCGATCGACAAAATTATTAATGAAGTTGGAGAAGAAAAATTGAGATTTCATCGTGAATTGAATCCAATAATGTGAGGTGTTTAAAATGGAATTAAATTATAACGGAACAATTTATCGTCCGCCGATTGAGGCTTATACTTTGTAACTGAAGGTTGTAGTCATAATCGCTGTCGTTTCTGTTCAATGTATAAAGATGTTAAATTTCGTATGCTGACACTTGAAGAGATCGAAAAATGGCTTTCAGAAATTCGCAAAGTTAATGTTGATTATTGCGATGAAATCGATCGAATTTATCTTGTTGGAGCTGACCCGTTTGCACTTTCAACGAAAAAACTTGAACTTGTCATTGAACTGATCAAAAAATATTTGCCGAACATTAAAATTGTAAGTATGTATGCAGCTATAAGAAATATTATGTCGAAAAGTGATGAACAACTGGAGCACCTCAAAAATTTAGGCGTTAATGATCTTTATCGATAATATGGACGAAGAAATTTTTAATAAAACTTTCAAGCGTGAACATATTTAACAACAATGTCATTGAAGTATGAAACGCTTTGAAAAATAAAAATAAGCCGTCAGTTGTAAAAACTAACGACGCATTGAAAATGAAACATAATCCGGACATTTTTTTATAATTCATTTATTTCTAGTCAATAGATATTTTATTAAATTACGTAAAAAATCTGCTTCTTCACCGAAAATTTTCAGTGCATTAACTCCATTATCAACAGCCTCAGAGGCTAATTTTTTTGCTTCATCAAGAGAAGTCAACGTTACATAAGTAGATTTTTGATTTCGTTCATCACTGCCGATCGGTTTACCAAAAATTTTTTCATCACCGGTAACGTCAAGAATATCATCAGTAATTTGAAAAGCTAATCCAAAATTATTAGCGTAGTTCGTTAATGCTTTTAATTGAGAACTTGAGGCACCTGCAAGAATCGCACCGGATCGAATTGCTGCCTTAAATAATGCTCCGGTTTTGCCAATGTGCATTTTTTTAAGCGTTTCAAGATCGATCTTCTTGCCTTCTGATTCAAGATCGATCGCTTGACCGCCGATCATTCCGGCGACACCGGCGGCTTGACTAACTTCATCAACGACAAATAAAATTGAGGCGTGACTAACTCCACGTTGTCTAAGCATAACTTCAAAGGCAAGCGTTAAAAGTGCATCACCTGCAAGAATTGCAATCGCTTCACCAAAAACTTTGTGAGTTGTCGGCTTGCCTCGTCTTAGATCATCATTGTCCATCGCCGGCAGATCATCGTGAATCAATGAATAAGTATGAATCATTTCAAGAGCTGCTGCTATCGTTAAAAATTTACTTCCGCTTTCATTGACTGCATCCGCCGCCGCCATTAATAGCATAGGTCTTACTCTCTTGCCGCCGCTCATTAAACTATATTCCATTGCCTTTTTGACTGTATCATTTATTGAAGTCGTTCTATTGAGTTCCAACAAAATTTCTTCTTCTAGCAATTTAATTCGCTTTTGCCATAACTCATTAAACATTTTTAACATCTCCAAAAAAAATTTATCTATAAAATAAAAGCCGGACATATTGCCCGGCAGATAAGTAATTAATTTACGATAGCGGCGAGGATTCCATTTATAAAACTACTAGAATCATCTGTTCCGTACTTTTTGGCTATCTCTACCGCTTCATTTATGATAATGCCTTTTGGAATTGATTCTTCAGCAAATTTTATTTCATATATTGCAAGTCTCAAAATATTTCTGTCAACCGTCGCTAGTCGTTGAAGTGTCCAACTTTTTTTAAGATGAGCAGAAATTATTTGATCGATCTCTTCTAAATTTGTTCTTGTACCTCTAACTGTTTGATCAACATACAACTGATCTTCTTCAGAAAGTTTTTTACCAGTATTTATAACAGTATCGATTGCAATATCTTCATAAATTTTTCTCTCTTCACCGTCACCGTGATTAATATCTAACTGAAAAATTGCTTTAAAGGCTACTTCACGCGCAAGAAATCGACTCATACAAATTCATTCTCCTAATT
>JAFUZV010000206.1 GCA_017476425.1 Selenomonadaceae bacterium | reverse complement strand
TCTAATCAGTTTCTAATGTGTTGCCGAACGAATCAGCTTGCACATAATAGCACGCTTATAGTATCTTGTCAAGTATTTTTTGACAAATTTTTTTAAAAAATTTTTTGATCCTCTTTAATTCCCTTTCTGTCGCCGTTTTTTTTCGTAAAATTTTTTCTTCAACTTCTTAGCAAATGTTGTGTAAATTTCTTTAAAATTAAAGTCAAATCTCTTCCTGTCCTTCGTAGAAATATGTTATAAGTTGTATCCTATCGCTCACTTTGTTTCTTCGGGAAAACGTGATTTTAACATAGTTGCAAATTCTTCGATATATTTTTTCATGGTATCTAATCGCCAAAACACATAATATTTTCTATACATTTGATTTTCGTTTTGCATTATCGGCACATACTTAAAAATTTTCGATTTTTCCGGTGAGTGATTAAACTCTATCGGAAAATATCCTTTATTGGAAACAACCCTCAAATGTGCTTCTTCTAAATTTTCCACAAATATAAAATCGCTTTTTATTCCAAAATATTCTCTATAAAATATTTCTTCACTACACCTTTGTTGTTGAGGTGCAATCAATATTATTGGCGTATTCTTTAAATCATTGGCTGTTATTTTTTCAAGTTGTGCAAGTGGATTATTTATCGCTAATTCCGCATAAATATATCCTTTCGTTAGAAAAAAATTTACATACTGATCTGACGGCTTGCGCCTCAAATCACTTATCACTATATCGGCTTTGTTTGTTCTCAAATATTCATAAAGTTCTTCGTGCGTTCCTTGTGAAAGCTGTAGAAATATTTCCGGATATTTTGCTTGAAATTCTGTTATTGTTTCTTTAAGTTCAAATCCTCTGTAATGGCGCAAATATCCTATTATAATTTCATCTTCTTCACCTTTTGCAAGTCTTATCGTTTCAGCACATAATCTGTCAAAATCGCTAATAAGAATTAAACTTTTTCGATAAAAATATTCTCCAGCTTCTGTTAATTTAATTTTTCGCTTTTCTCTTTTTAATAATTGTATTCCTAATTCTTTTTCTAAGGCTTGTATCTGTTGCGAAATGGCTGATTGTGAAATATAACATTCTTCCGCAGCTTTAGTAAAACTTTGATGACGCACTATTGCTTGAAAATATTTTATCTGCTTTATCATTTTGTAAGATTTTCCCCAAATACTTCAAATTTATTTAAATGTTTTGCTTTGCCCATTGAACCACTTGCTTTTCAGATTGTGATGATTCCGCTCCGTGAATTGCTAATCCTGTCGATACGCTTGCATTTGGGCAAGCCTTTTTTATTTGGCTGATACTTCCACCAAGTCCGCTACCTTCGTGCGTTGTGAATGGTTTAATAATTTTTCCGCTAAAATCATATTTTTCAAGGAATGTAAAAACAGCCATCGGAGGAAGTCCCCACCAACAAGGATAACCTAAATAAATAATGTCGTATTCGTCAATATTTGCAAGGTAATTTTTGAGTTCTGGACGTGTTTTTTGTCTCAACTCTTCTTTTGCAACATTTGTACATTCAGTATAATCAATAGGATATTCTTTGACTGTAGCGATCTCAAAAAGATCGCCGCCAATTGATTTTTGAATAAATTCAGCGATAATTTCTGTATTACCTTTTGTCAGATTTTTAATATCACCATTTACATAATTTTGTCCTTTACGTGAATAATAAGCGATCAAAATTTTTGACATTTTTCTTTTATCCTTTCACTTTTTAAAAGTTATCTTTATTTTCTGTGTAAACTTCCGGCAAAATTGACGCTAAATTTGAAAACTCTTTGATATTGTGCGCAAAAAGCCCTTTAGGCACTTCGATTGGAACTTTTACGCCTTCTGGTAATGCAAAAATAATTTTATCTTCAACAAGAGAGTAACCGACCCAAAATCTTGAACTCAAAATTACGCCATCTTTGAAATTATACCATTTGTGAATCATAGCCGCTGCGCAATCACCGTCGCCAATTCCAGCTACTAAAGATTTACATTTTTCAGTGCCTATAATTGATTCGTCAAGTCCAAAATCAGCAGGACGCTTAAATTGTATTTTCAAAAATCCTGGACCATTACCAACATCTTCAAGAACATAATGATTTACGCTCCAAGTTTTTTGATTAACAGGAACTTTCGGATCACAAACATAATCTGCTTTATCAGCACGTGCAAAATAATGATCTTCCGGATCCCAAATTTTATAACGTAAATCCGAACCAACACTATGCCACGGAAACCACCAATCAAGCATTTCAGATTTTACGCCCGGCATATAAGTTTCATTACAAACGAATCCTACACCATTTGATGCAACTCCATAACCAATTTGACAATAATTTTCATCATTTCCAGCTAAAAACAAATTTTTTTGATCAAATGGAACAATTTCAACCTCAGACAGTTTATCAATCAATGAAATTTTTTCTTCCGGAATTTTTGCCATTTCACGTTCAAAGAATTTAAAATATGAAAGTTCCTTTTCCTCTTTACTAACTCCAACTTTTTTACCTAAAAATAATTTCATAATTTTCGCCTCAAAATTTTAAATCTGTTTAATTACTCTTGCAGGATTCCCAACAGCAACACAATTATCCGGTACATCTTTTGTAACGATTGATCCTGTTCCGATAATTGCATTTTCGCCGATCGTTACACCCGGTAAAATATTGACTCTTGCACCGATCCAAGCATTTTTCTTGATCAAAATTTCTTTCGTGTAAATCACTCGAATATTTTTCGGCTCGTGATTAACAGTAAAAAGTCCAACTTCCGGCGCAATCATAACGCCATCTTCAATCGTAACCGTTCCAACTGACATAACCGTTAAGCCGTGATTTACGAAAACATTTTTACCGACAAAAAGTCTGCAAGCGCAATCAATTTGAAATGGCGGCGTAAAAAATGATTCGTCCGACAAATTTCCATTAAAAAGTTCTTTCTCAAGTTTAATAATTTCTTCACGATTATAAGGATCAGTTGAGTTAATCAAATGGCAAATGTGAGCACAGCGTGCAAATTCACCGTGTGCCTGGTCAACATAATCCTTATCGTTGAATACATGATAATGTTGACCATTTCTCAAATTTTCAAATACATTCATTTTAAAACGCTCCTGTCTTAATGTGAGGCACATATGGTGCTTCAAGTCTCTTAATAATTTCTTCGTCAAGTTTAATATCAATCGCTGAAACGGCTTCTTCAATATGTTTAACTGAAGTAGTGCCGACGATCGGCGCAGTGATATAATCTTTGCTTAACATCCACGCTAATGAAGTCTGCGCCATTGTATAACCGATCTCTTTTGAAATATTTTCAAGGTTATCGACGACAATTTTATCAACGTCATTAGTTGAATCCCAAACCATAGGCGAAACTTCATCAATAGAATTTCTATGTGTTTTAGTTCCCCAAGGATGAGCGCAACGACCACCGGCAAGTGGTGACCAAGGTACAACTGCCATTTTGCGATCTTTGCACAGCGGAAAAATTTCACGTTCTTCTTCACGATAAATTAAATTGTATTGCGGTTGAAGTGAAACAAATTTCGTCCAGTTATGATTTTCAGCGATATTTTGAAGTCGTTCCAGCTGCCACGCAAAAATTGTTGACGCGCCGATATAACGAGCCTTGCCGCTTTTAACAACGTCGTGAAGTGCTTCCATTGTCTCTTCCATAGGAGTATTAGGATCAAGACGGTGAATTTGATAAACGTCAACATAATCAAGATTTAAACGTTGCAGACTGTGATCGATCTCCGCCATAACATTTTTTCGAGAAGTTCCGCCGCCATTTGGACGACCCGGACGCATTTCAAAATTAACTTTCGTTGCAACGACAATTTCATCACGATTCAAGCCGAAATCTTTAATAAAACGTCCTGTGATCTCTTCACTTGATCCCATTTGATAAACATTCGCCGTATCAAAATAATTAATTCCGAGATCGATCGCTTTCTTAAACATTTCTTTACCTTCGTCGTAAGTCTTAGCCCAAGGAAAGACACCATTTTCTTTGCCAGGCTTGCCGAAACTCATCATACCAAGACAAATTTTTGAAACGTCCATTCCTGTGTTTCCAAATTTAACATATTTCATATTCAACGCTCCTTATCACTTTATAATTATATTTTACAAAGCAATTTACATTTTATCAATTCTTTTTTTAGCAATTTTTGATAAGTTTTTCTTATAAGATACTATTTTCATTTTGAAAACAAAAAATAACCTTAGTGAAATAAAAATCATTAAGGTTATTTTTGTTGTAAAAATTTTTTAAATTCAAAACTTCTTCATAAATCTTGACAGCATTCCTCTAATTCTCTTGATACCTTGCTTTTGAAGTCTATAAATATGTGAAACGCTTAACTTTAAATTTTCTGCAACGGTTTTAGCCTCTTCACTCTCAAGATAAATGCTTTCAAGTACAGCACGTTCATTACTTGGCAAGCGTTGCATAGCTTGACGTAGACGATCGATCATCTCGTGAATTTCAACTTGTTCAACAACAGTCGAATCATAATCAATAACGTCATTAACCTCAGTATCAATGCAAGGCAGATCACTTTTACCTTCATTGCGAAGAAAATCGATCATTCTTCCGCGTATTCTATGCACTGCATACAGACTAAATGCAACGCCGCGAGAATGATCAAAACTTTCAACGGCTTCAATCAGTCCAACTGTTCCTTCTTGAATAATATCCATTATGTTTTGCATATCACGATAGGGCATAGCAACTTTAAATACAAGCGGTTGATACGACTCGATCAATTTTTGCCTGGCGATTGTACTTTGATAAATTTTGAATTGTCGCCATAATTCATTTTCTTGCATTGGACTTAAAATCGTCACCTTTTGAAGTTCGGCTACATATTCATCAAGCCGCATTATTGCTCACCTCTATTATGTCAAAAATTTTTTATTAATCGAAATCTTCAACGCTAACTGAATCTTTGCCGTTAATTTTCTCAACAAAAATATTATATTTTAAATTTGAAACGTCCTCAATTTTCATTCTCTTACGTCCGAAACGTGTATTGCGATAAGAGTATCCATTAGAATAACTAACGACGAGTAAATATTTCACTGCTTGATCTTCATCAGGTGAATTGTATTTAAATTTTTCGTTAATCATTTCACCTTTTTTATACGTGCCGGAAATTTTTTTAATCAATTCAGCCTCACTTGGATAATTTTTTGTATCTGTATCAATTAAATCATTATAAATTGTGATCTCATAATTACAATCAAAATCAAAACTTATTTCTAAATTTATCAAGCCTTCATCTTGCAAAGCCTCTGCTTTAATTCCATCAATTATAGCATTTTGATAATATCTATTTCTATCGAATCGTGGAGCTACATCAGCAAGTACAATATTTAAATTAAAAATAATCAATAAGGCTGTGATCAACATTGCAAAAAATTTCATATTAACACCTCAAAAAATTAAACCTATTAAAAAACTTACTACATTAGTAAAAATTAAAGTTTTAAATAATCTTCGTCGATCCGCTTTGATCCAATAACAGCAAAGAACAAATTCAAGAATCACAACGAAAATTTCACCGATCGCAACGCTTAAATTGTAAGAATTAAAATTAACACTCATCAAAAAGCCATTGAGTAACAAATTACTAATCACATTGACAGCGGCGAAATATAAACAATCATTGAAATTTCTGTAACCACAAAGATAAAAGATCGGAACTTCAATTATAACAGTCAATAAGGCAAGTTGCAGAAAATCATCAGAATAATTATTTATAGCAACGTTACTTTGAATTTCTGGAATTATAACGGCATCAAGAATCATAATTCAATCTGCCTTTGTGAATATTTTTTGAAGAGATAACCGGCAATGAAAAGTGATAGAAATTGAATTACGATCATTGCTTGCGGGATCATTTTAAAATTATCGCTGAAGAATGCACCCGGTAATAAGCAACCGGCGGCAAGTCCGAACATTAAGCCCGGGTAATTAGGATTGCAGAAGTGAACCAGTCGGAGTGTTAAAGGCATTGTCATATTAAATGCAAGTGTCAAAATGATCATTGACATTAAGCCGTTGAATTGCAACGCAACAAAACTCATCACGAAGATCAATAGAATCGTATTATTAAAACCGATCTTATCACAACATAAGCCACCGATCATTTTACCGAATGCAAATACACAAGGAAACAGCATTATATATTCAGTTGAATCATTACTGCCGCCAAAACTTCTAAGAATCACACAAGCAAGCAGAAGAATGATCAATGTGTAATGGGCAAGATGTAATTGATAATTATTATTTTGTGGTGAAGAATGATTTACTGGCAAGACTTCACGAAGATTTTTCAAAACAAACGCAGTTATTATAGCATAAATGATTAGAAATGTCATTGCATTTATAATTTGATTTAAACCGAGCGCAAGACCGATCGCTCCACTTGAAACAAAAATCCCAAGTTCTTTATAAGTTGAATATCTTCTCAAAATTAAACTTCCGCCTGCAACGTGAAATAAACTATTTCCTATTCCGATCAAGATCACTTTATAAATAATTTCGATCGTTGCGATTGTTCCGAGTGCTAAAGTTATTAATGAGATTATAAAGGCGTAAGGCGTTAGTGAAAATTTTTTATCGATAATTAAACCGATTAACCACTGCGAGCCGAAAGCGATCAAATTATAAAGTCCGAAGAAATAAATTATCGGCTCTAAATAAATTTCATTAACAGCATAAGCCGCGAGCACTGCGCCACAAATTCCATCAACTGCAAAATGTTGCAACGTATGAAGAAATAACATTGATAATTACTTCCCAAAAAATTTTTTTAATTTTAATTACGAATCAATCAGCTAACAAAAAAGTTCCGGCTGCAACTTCAGCATTACGCTTTTCAAAAAAATTCACAAAATCATCAACAGGCATAGGCTTAGCGTTGAAATATCCTTGACCATAATGACAACCTAATTCAAGCAATAATTTTTCTTCATCACGAGTTTCAATACCTTCACAAATAACACTCATATCAAGCGAATGACCGAGTTTAATAACATTGCCGAGAATTTTTTTCATTCTCTGCGATTTATCAGCACCGGTTAAAACCGATCGATCGATTTTCATAATATCCATTGTCAAATTTCCAAGCAAACTGAATGAAGAATAACCTGCACCGAAATCATCAACGGAAATCAAAAAGCCCATCTGTTTGAGTTGACGAATAATATTTTCTGCATTCTGTCGGCTTGATTTAGCGTCTAAGTCTTCAAACATTGTTTCAGTTATTTCAAGTTCGATTAAGCCCGGCGGCAAATTATATTTCTCAACGATAGCACGCATTTTATCAATATAACCGTCTTCAGTCATATGCAAACGTGATTGATTAACGCTGATCGGTACAACTTCTTTACCGGCTTCAAGGCGAGATTTTTGAAATTGAAAAGTTTTCTCTAAAATGTAATAGTCCACTTGAATTACAAAACCATTTTGCTCAAACAGCGGAATAAATTTTCCAGGCGGCATAAAACCAACTTCAGGACTGATCCAACGAACAAGAGCTTCAGCTCCGATAATTTTTCTTGTTTTAATGTCATACTTTGGTTGATACCACGCTTTAAATTCATCATTTTTAAGCGCATCTTTCATTCGACTTTCAATATCGTGCTGCGATGTCAAATACTCTTCAAGTTTATCATCAAAAATTTTAACTTCGCCGCTTGATCCTTTATGGCAAGCTGTAACGGCACGACCGATCGCCTGTTGTACGTGTAAATTTTCATTATAACTACTTATACCTGCTCGCATATGCACGACAATTTTAGCATTAGCAGCCGTATCGACATAACTATACTTTTTAATGACTTCTTTCGCCCATTCAGAAAGTTTTTCAACACTCTCAGACTTGCAGAAACAAACGAGGTGACCAACATCAATACCTGCTGAAGTGAAAATCGCCGTTTCATCTTCTTCAAGATTTTTTGCTAAAGATTTAAATTGTTTATCAATAATTCCGTGACCACTGTTTTCAGTCATAACGGCGTTACTCATCATTGAGAAGACAACGAAGAAAGTTTTTAAATTAGGATCAATCTCCTTGAGTTCTTCAAATTTCGGCGGGACTTTCATTTCAAGCCAATGGACATTAGGCAATTCATAACGAAAATCTGTATAAGCTATTCTTTGAATCATTTCAAAATTTTTCTTGTCCATACTACGTTTATAAATGAATGCGCCAATTCCAAAAATCAAAAGTGCAACAAGAAAGAGTATTTTTAAAGGATTATGATAGAAGAATTTTTGTAAATTGAAAGGCTTATCGAATTGTTGATGCTTATTCAGCGTATCACGAACCCAACTTACATCAATATGATTAATTTCTTTATTGAGAATATGCCAAAGTCTTAAATCACCATTCAAACGAGTTCCGAGACCAACTAATTGATTGTAAACAGATACCGGACCTACTTCTAAATCATAAGTGCCTGTAGATTCGATCAAAGAATAAACTGCATCACGATTAACATAAACAACATCAGCGCGTCCATCGTCAACTGCCTTTAAACAATCTTCAAACGTCGAACAATAAATAATATTTTCTTTCTTAAAATTAGGTTCAATAAAACTCATCGTGAAAAGCATATTTGACACGCAAGCAATTTTAGAATTTTCGTGTGAGTCAAGCAAATAATCTGCACGAGTTACAGGAACATAATCAATTTGAAAATAATTTTGCGTGGGCTTCATATTATATTCTTCTGCCCAGTTGAAATCGCAAATTGCGTCCATAATAAAATCAATTTCGCCATTCACCATTAAATTTCTGGCTTCTTCATATGATTTTGTTTCAACAAGTTCAATTTCAACATTTAAATCTTTTGAAATTCTTTTTATGATCTCCGGCATAAGACCTGTTAAATTTCCTGATTCGTCACGATAGATACGAGGCTTTTGATACAACAAAATTGCAGTACGAAGTTTTTTCTTCTCCGCTAAAAAATTTTTTTCATTACTATTCAAAAGCAGCGGAAAACCTTCATTAAGAAAATATTTTCTTTTCAATGTATCACGTATATTTGACTGATCCATTAAAAGTTGATCCATTGCCCAATTCAATCTGTTCAATAATTCTTCTCTGTCAGCACGAACTGAAAGGCGATAATTTTGTCTGTCAAAAACTGCATAGGTAGGCTTATCTTTATTGTAGAAAAGCATTGCATCAACGTAGCCATCAACTTCTCCGCTATTATAAGCCTTTAAAATATCTTGATAAGTTTTGTAATCGACTAAAGTATATTGAAAACCTTCTTGACGTGCAACTTCATCAAGACCGGGCGTATCATAATTTGTTCTGACACGTGCTAATTTTATTTGAGGCTTCATTTGTTCCGGCTTAATAACTAATTCCATTGGAAAACGTCCGACAACGTGATCCGTCGACTTTGCATTTACCAGCCATTTATGATCGCCTGGCAAGTTCGGAATAATATCAATTTCACCTGAATTGAGTTTATCCAAAAGATCCGTCCAGTCGTCAAATACAACGTATTCAAATTGACACGGCATATAATTTTCCAAAAGTTCCATATACTCATAGCCATAGCCGACAATATGTCCGGGTCTATCTTCATTCAAAAAACTGGTATCAACGACGTAACCAACTTTAAGAACATTGTATGGCGGTGAACTTTCGGCAGTGAAATAAATTGTGAAGTTTAGAAAAAAAATTACTGCCGCCACAATCGAAAAATTTTTCAAAATTTTTATCTGCAAAGTTTAATCACCTCGTGCAAAAATTTCTTCTGATCGTATTTTATCAGATAATTTTTTTCCGTCAATTTAAAAATATTTAAACGATCATTTGAAATAAATTTTATTGATCGAAATCGATCGATCAGCAAAATAAAATACCGTGAGAAATTAAAACTCACGGTAAATTTTTATTTACGATTCAAAAATTTATTTTAACCTATCAAGTTGACGAACCAATCAGAATTACTTTGCAAGAATTGAAGCATTGCTTCAGCTTGTTGACTGTTGACATTTGATGAAGTGTAATCTACCCATTCTTTAGCAAGATCAGCATCTCTAATAGTTGATTCAGCCGCCGTTAAATTTTCGGTGTAAGTCAACAAATTATCGGCGGTATATTCAAGCCTTGCCAACATTGCACCGACTTTGACGAGCTCTTCAGATACTCTATACAAAGCAGTATCAGCGACTTTAACCGCTGCATTAGCATCTTGTTTAGTTGCAAGACTCAAAGTATATTCTTTATTGTGAGAAGTTAAACCTAAAGCGTGAGCGCTCATATCATTAAAATCAAGTTCCACTTTTCGATTAGCTTTATCTGCAACGTGCGTTGTTATCATATCATTACTTGAAATATCATGTGGAGTTATTGCCTCAAAAAAAGCATCAAGAACTTCAGTAACTGATCGTCGAATGTTTCCTTGTGAATCTTCAACACTCATAGTTAAGCCGCCAACGCTGTGAGTAGTACCGATACCAGCAGCACGAATTATAGCAGCTTTCTTTAAATCAGAAGTAAAAACTTTTTACCCGGTAACGTCTAAACCAACAACATTAGTTTTGCCCATATCCTTAAGATCGAATACTACGCCATTAATTTTATTAACACCATCGAAAACTGATCCCATAGTCATATTTCCGACGACGTAACTTGTATGATAAGTCTGAGCGTCTTTAACGTAAGAAACATTTATGCGATCTGTTTCATTAATGTTGAGGTTATCTCCGGCTCGTCTAGTTAATTCAGTTAATTTTGTCTGCGCTGTTGTATCTTCTGCAAGTTCAAGATTTGTAAGTGCTTGAGTCGTTCCTATCGATTGACGGTGGTGTGATCCGTCGATTAATGTTTTTTTGTTATAAGTTATTTTTGAATTGTCATCAATCTGATCTATAAATTGCAAAATTTCTTTTTCAGCGATTTTTCGATCTGTATCAGTAGCAGTATCATCAGCGGCGAAAATGGCTTTTTCTTTGATAGAATTTAACAAATCCTTTGTATTCTCTAAAACACCATTTGCAACTCTTAACATCGCCTGATTGTTTTGTGTATTCCTAATCGCTTCGTCGAGTGCTCGCAGATCATAACGCATCATTGTTGACATAGTATCGCCCGCCGGATCGTCTAATGCAGTAAAAATTTTTTGTCCTGTTGAGATTCGTTTTCCGTGCTTATCCATAGCTTTTTGATTAGCCTTCATAAATTCCAGCGTATGTCGAATCATCGTTTGAGTATTGATATACATTTCGCTTGTCCTCCTTGAAAAAGTCTCAATCAAAATCCACAAAATCAAAAATTTTCTCAATTCATCATAAAACTATCACTGAAAATTATTTTATGATAGTTTTTTTTTTTTATGTCAATTTTTTTCTTTTTAAAATTAAAAAAGTTTTTTCATCTTTTGTAAATTCAAAATCGATTAAGCTCTTTCAAGGCAAATTTGATCAAATCTTCGGTTGTCGACGATCGATCAGCCTTTTGAAAGACTTCTGCAATTTCTGAATTTGTATAACCTAAAGCCGTCAATGCTTCTGATGCCTCGTCGAATGAATTATTTTCACTTTCAACCGGCGACCATTCGTCGTTATCAGTTGAATTTTTTGATAACTTGTCCTTGAGTTCTAAAATCATTCTCTGCGCAGATTTTTTACCAACACCAGGCAATGAAGTCAACAGATTTACATTTTTTTGATGAATTGCTAACGAAAAATCTTTTGAAGAAATTTTTGAAATAATATTTAATGCCGTCTTTGCTCCGATACCGCTGACGGTGATCAACTGCAAGAATAATTCATAATCGCTTTGATTTTTAAAACCGTAAAGAGTAATTGAATCTTCTCTAACGGCAGTATAAATAAAAAATTCGATCTCTGAATTAATTTTCAATTCGGAACGTGTTCGGCGATCGATGAATACTTTATAACCAACTCCGCCAACGTCGACAATGCAATCATCATCAAAAATAAATTTAATTTTTCCGTGTAAGTAACCTATCAATAGATTTTTTCACCTCATTCAATGGATCATAAGTAAATTTAATTTCCGTGTTAAGTGATTGAATTGCAAGCAGACGATTAACGGGATCATAACGATAATTAAATTTATAATTGTTCGGCGTAGTTTTAAGCGTTGGATTAGGTGAATTATCGTCATAAGAATAATTTGTGATTCGTCCGTTGACTTCGTGCTTGATAATTCGTCCGAGTGCATCACGCTGAAATTTTTCACGCCGCCAAGATTTAATACTAAGTCGAACATCTTTAGCGATAAGAAAACCTTTCGACGAATAGCGATAATAAATTTCGTGACCTTGATTGTCATTTTCGGCGATCAGTTGATCATTATCATAGAAATAATTTTTAATAAGATCACCGGGCAAAGTCTCACTAATCAAATTTTCACCTTGATATTCAAATTGATATTCATTAGATCGTCTGTCACGCCAAAAGATTAATTTATCGCCGTCATAATCAAAAATCTCACTATTTCCATTTTGATAATTAATCTGTTCAATCTGCTTTTGACGATTCCAATTATAAATTATATTTGCCGGAGTTTCAATCGTTCGGCGGTTATCATCTTCATACCAAAAGACACGAACGCCTTTTAAATCCTTCGTCCGTGTCAATCTTCCTAATTCGTCATATTCATTTTTAAAAATAATTTCGCCGTTACGATCAATGCAACTGATTAATCGCTGATTTTGATCGTAATCGTAAATTATAAATGATCGATCGGGATAAATTATTTTAATTAAAAGTCCGTCTTGATATTCGTAGATCGTCCGGCGATTTATCATATCCAAAATTTCACTCAAGCGATCCTCATTCAAAAAAATTTTTACTTCACTAGTACTGTCGAGAATGATTTTATCAGTGCTGAAATTTCGATTGAAAGTCCAGCCGTTTTTTCTAGAATGATATTCACGACTTATAACAAAATTTTTTAATATATCGTGTTGAGCGTAGTCATTGACGTTGATTATAAAATCGCCGGTTGCATAATTAATTCTTGTCTGATTCTGCGCTAACTTCGGCAATGCTTTAAACATATAAATCACCTTGAAATATTTTTGTTATCGTCAACAGGCGTAATTTTTTCCTTGACTCTTGATCGATCTTCGCTACCGTGTTCAATATTAATTTTATCAGATCGATTGTTAGGATTTCCGCCTTCAAATTTGCTAAGTGATCCGGTGCCACCGCCAGGCGTTGGAATATAACCGACTTGCATTAATGCTCGTGTTTTGACATTAAGATTTTTACCTTTCATAGAGATTGAAGAATCTTTGACTTGTAGGATCAGACTGTCTTTAGCGTTGAATTTAATTGATCCGCCGCCGCCACCACCTGAAGATTTTTTTTCAGACTTCGATTTTCTTCCGCTGATTTTATCAAGTTCCTTTGCAATGTCAGAAAGTTCCACTGCTTCAGCTTTCGATCCGGCATTTTTAATTTGTGAATCAAGTTTACCAACGGTTGATCCTGCAGGATTTAATTGAACGGTCGCAGGTTGTCCCATCATTGCAAGATATTGAGCATAGCCCGCCATATGAGCCGCCGCCATAATTATTTGATTGTCCGGCAACATTCCGGCGGCTGATTGAATTATCATATCGCCTTTACTGCTGAAAATAATATCTTTTTTCGCCGTGAGTTTAATTTCAGCACCTTCATTAATTACAGCTTTATCTTTCGCAGCGGCAAATTCCATTTTATCACTCTCAACACTCAACGACGCATCTTTAATCTTGAATGATCTCTTATCGTAAGGATCAGACGGATCTTTTTTACGTAAGCTACCCATTGCCTCTTGCTTTACACCGTCGAAATGCACAAAAATTTTATCGTCTTTATCCGGCATAGTATAAAGATAATTGCTAGCCGCCGAACTGTAAGGAATTTCGATCGATTCGTTGTCGCTTTGATTCTCATCGTCCTCAAATTTAACTTTGATATTGTTATCTTTTGATTCTAAAACTGATCCGATCAAGTATTGAAATTTTTTGAAAGGATTTTTGATCGGCGGCGAATGAAAATCAATAGAAATTTCATCAGTTGCAAACGGTAAAGGAAATTCTATGAAATTAGAAATTACTTTTAATGAAGATCGATCACCGATTTTATTTGTGAGATTGATCAGCGGCTTACTTGATGAAGTGAAAACGTCGCCGAAAATTTTTAGAAATTCCCAATCAGTTGAATTTTGAACGATCGAAATTTCGCCGTCAAAATCAGCTTCAATGTTGATAGAATAATTTTCAGCAATTTTTTTGAGAATGTCAGAAAGATTTTTTTTGAAAAAAGCTCGACGATGAATTTCAATATCAAGTTTTGCAGACATTCCGATCAAATTTATCGTCAAGTATTCAGCTTTACTGACATTATCAACGATACCGACAAAGAGCGGCTGATCCATTTTGATCGTCAGCTTTTGATCGAATAGAGTCAGCGGATCAACTGAAGAGTCAACAATAATTGTGCAAGTTGAATGTTGATTGACACGCTCGAAAATTTGCAAATCGATCAAGCGATCATATTTCAAGCCATCGATCTTAATTTCATTTTCCATAAAAAAATTTTTCTCCACGAATGAATTTTAAAAATAATTTTAAATTATCAATTTGTGATTGTCAATTTCGATCTGCATTTCAAATTTACCTTTAAAATTTTGTAATTAATTTTCTGAAATTTTTTAAATTTACTTTGATCATTCTCAAGCATTATGTTATAATGAAACAAATTTTTTGGATTGGAGGTTAAGTTGTAACTGTTGCTGAAAAAATTTTCAAGCAGTTTCAACAGAAAAAATTATGAGTGAACACATTGGCATTGTTGCTAGAGACTCTTGGCTTGAACCTTACGAAGGTGCGATTCGTGGTCGTCACGATCACGCCGCCTGGATGATCAACAAACTTACTCAAAACGGTAAAAAATCTCTCTCTGAATTTGCATCCGGTCACCTTTACTTCGGACTTCATAAGACTAACGACGGCTGGGTTTTCCGTGAGTGGGCTCCTAATGCAACGGCGATCTTTCTTATCGGTGATTTTAATAACTGGAAAGAAGAAGAAGCCTACCGTCTCACTGAATTGCCGGGCACCGGTAATTGGGAAATCAATCTGCCGGAAAAGGCAATGAAGCACGGCGATTTTTACAAGATGAAAGTTTATTGGAATGGCGGCAGCGGTGAACGTATTCCGGCTTGGTGTCGTCGTGTCGTGCAAGATGAAACAACAAAAATTTTCTCTGCACAAGTTTGGAACCCAGAAGAAAAATTTGTATGGAGCGATCAAAATTTCAAAACGAAAGTTGATCCGCTGCTCATTTATGAATGTCATATCGGTATGGCACAAGACGCTGAAAAAGTTGGAACTTACACAGAGTTTAAAGAAAATGTTTTGCCGCGTATAATCAAAGACGGCTATAATTGCATTCAAATTATGGCAATTCAAGAGCATCCATATTACGGCAGTTTTGGTTATCACGTCAGTTCATTCTTTGCTGCAAGTTCACGTTTCGGAACGCCTGAAGAACTCAAAGACTTAATTAATACGGCTCACCAAAATGGTATTAATGTTATTATGGATTTAGTTCATAGTCACGCCGTTAAAAATGAAGTTGAAGGTCTCGGCAATCTCTGCGGCGATCCTAATCAATTTTTCTATCCTGGTGCTCGTCACGAACATAATCAATGGGATTCACTTTGCTTTGATTATGGTAAAGATGATGTTATTCATTTCTTGCTGTCGAATTGTAAATACTGGCTTGAAGAATTTCATTTTGATGGTTTCCGTTTTGACGGTGTAACTTCAATGCTTTATTATAATCACGGTTTAGGCGTTGACTTCGGTAGCTACGGTGAATATTACAACGGCGGACAAGATGATAATGCACTTTGCTATCTTGCACTTGCTAATCAGCTCATTCACGAAGTTAAACCGGGCGCAATTACGATCGCTGAAGAAATGTCTGGTATGCCTGGACTTGCAGCGAAATTTGAAGATGGCGGCTTAGGTTTTGATTATCGTCTTGCTATGGGTCTTCCGGACTACTGGATCAAAATGATCAAAGAGAAGAGCGATGAGCAATGGAATCCACGCGATATTTTCTGGGAAATGACTAATCGCCGTCAAGATGAAAAAACTATTTCCTATGCTGAAAGTCACGATCAAGCACTTGTTGGCGATAAGACGATCATTTTCAGACTTATTGACGCTGATATGTATTGGCATTTCAAGAAAGGCGATGAAAATGAAATTGCTCGTCGTGGAATTGCTTTGCATAAAATGATCCGTTTAGTTGTAGCTTCTACGATCAACGGCGGTTATCTCAACTTTATGGGTAATGAGTTCGGACATCCTGAATGGATTGATTTTCCACGTGAAGGCAACGGCTGGTCTTATAAATATGCTCGTCGTCAATGGAATCTTGTCGATAATCCTGAGCTTTGCTATCATTGGCTCGGTGACTTTGATCGCAAGATGATGGAAGTTATCAAGTCGGAAGAACTTTTCAATCTTACGCCTGTTAGAGAAATTTGGGTTAATGAAGGCGATCAAGTTATGGCGTTTATGCGTGGTGATATTATTTTCGTCTTCAACTTCTCACCGACTCGTTCCTTTACTGATTATGGTTTCTTAGTTCCGAAAGGTGAATATAATGTAGTACTCAACAGCGATTCAAAAGACTTCGGCGGTTTCGGTTTCTCTGATGATTCTATTGCACATTTCACAGTTAATGATCCAATGTATGAAGGTGACGGCAAAGGCTGGCTTAAACTTTATATTCCAGCTCGTAGTGCTGTTGCTCTTCGCAGAAAAGTTTAAAAAATTTTTTTCTAAGCGAAATTAAATTAGACTAAAATAAATAAATAAATAAAAAAAATTAGCAGTGACCTGAAAAATGATTCACTGCTATTTTATTGTTTAAATTAATTTTCAAATACAATCTTCAAATTAATCTTTTCAAATATGATTTTCAAGTTGATCAAATGAATTAGTCTTTAGAAAGATCAGCACCGTCTTTAAGCCAACTCATCATTCCACGAAGTTTAGCACCGACTTGTTCAATCTGATGTTCAGCGTGAATGCGACGTTGTGCAAGGAAATTAGCACGACCGGCAGCACGATTTTCAACAAGCCAATTACGTGCAAAAGTACCGTCTTGAATTTCCTCAAGAGCTTTTTCCATAGCCTTACGAGTGTCACTGGTGATAACTTTCGGACCGGTTGTATAATCACCATATTCAGCGGTATCACTGATCGACTTTCTCATCTTAGCCATTCCGCCTTCATACATAAGATCGACGATCAATTTCATTTCGTGGAAAGTTTCAAAATAAGCGATCTCCGGCTGATAACCTGCCGCAACGAGAGTCTCAAAACCTTGTTGGATCAAATGAGTTACGCCGCCGCAAAGTACGCACTGTTCACCAAAAAGATCTGTTTCAGTCTCTTCTTTGAAAGTCGTTTGAATAACGCCTGCACGAGTTCCGCCGATACCACGAGCATAAGCAAGTGCAATATCAAAACATTTGCCGGTTGCATCTTGCTCCACTGCGAAAACGTCAGGAACTCCGCCGCCTTCAACAAAAGTTCTGCGGACAAGGTGACCCGGACCTTTCGGCGCAACCATAAACACGTCAATATCTTTAGCCGGAATGATCTGTTTGAAATGAATATTAAAACCGTGTGCAAATGCAAGAGCGGCTCCACTCTTCAAATTCGGTGCAATTTCATTCTTGTAAACGTCAGCTTGTTTCTCATCCGGGATCAAGATCATTACAATATCAGCAGACTTAACAGCGTCAGCAACATTCATAACTTTCAAGCCTTGACCTTCTGCAACAGCTTTTGACTTGCTGCCTTCGTAGAGACCAACAATAACATTAACGCCGGACTCTTTCAAATTCAAAGCGTGAGCGTGACCTTGTGAACCGTAACCAATGATCGCTACAGTCTTGCCATTCATTACTTCCCAATTAACGTCTTGATCATAATAGGTTTTTGCCATTAAAAATTTACCTCACTTTGTTTAACGAAATCTAAAATTAATTCATCAGCGAACAAATTAAATTGCTTTTCACTGACGCGGTTAATTGTATGATTTTTATTTATATTTGTCAACTAAATTATATTTGAGAATTTTTATAATAAATTTTTTCCGTAGAAGTCTTGAACTTTATCAAGTTGTTTATGAATTGTATTTTCTCCACGTTCCAACGCAATTAAACCTGTACGAATAACTTCTAAAATTCCATAAGGTTGAAGTAAACGAGTAAACGCCGTGATCTTTTCATCACTGCCGGTGATCTCAAAAATCAGCGTCGTTGATTCAACGTCTACAACGTGCGCTCTGAAAAGTTCCGCCATTTTTAATACGTCAAGACGATTATTATCATCAGCAGAAACTTTTATCAATGTCATTCCACGAGTAACAGCGATCGATGAGTCAAGCCGTTGCACTGCTCTTACAACCGGCATTTTTTCAAGCTGTTTGATCATTTGCTCGACTAATCCCGAATCACCGTGAACAACAACAGTTATTCTTGAAAATTCCGGCGATTGAGTGACACCAACTGATAAGCTGTCGATATTAAATTCACGTCGACTAAACATACTTGCTACTCTGACTAATACGCCCGGTTGATTCTCTACATAAACCGATAAAACGTGTTTCATTAATAAAAGCCTCCAAAAAAATTTTTTATTGTCGTACAAGAAATTTCAACAAATTATATCAATCATAAACATTAACGTCAAGACTTCAAAAATTTGAATGAATACAATTAAAAATATTTGCGTTGAGATAAATTTTTTGATATTCTGAAACAAATTAATTTGAAGGTTGTGATCAATTTGAAAATTGCACTTGCACAGATTGAAGTTTTGCCCGGTCATCCGGATCGAAACGTTGAAAAAATTTTGAAGTTCATCACTGAGGCTAAAGATCAAAATGCTGACGTGATCATTTTTCCTAAAAATTCAATCGCCGGAAGTATGATCGGCAATGTGGCGAATCAAACGGCTTTTATAAATGACTGCAAGTCTTACGCCGAAGAAATTATTAATTCAAACGACGACATTAAAATCATTTTTGAAAATGTTGTTGACGAATCTGCAAATTTTAGAAGTATCTCTGATAGTTCACCTTTTGCACTCGGCAATAAAAAAATTCGTGACGATCTTTTGAGTCATCAAGCTAAGACTGAAAATCATCCGATCGTTTATGTTAATTGCGTTGGCGTGCAGAATAAAGGCAAAACGATTTATAATTTTGAAGGAGCATCAACGGTTTACAATTCAAGCGGTGAAATTATTTTTCGTGCAAAGTCTTTTGAAGAGTCGCTGAATTTCATTGATCTTGAAAAGATCGATTCAATGTCACCGATCGTTGAGACTGAAGAGATCGAAGCGGCAGCGATTTACAATGCACTTTATCACGGCGTTAAAAGTTTTCTCAAGCAGATCGGAATGAATAAAATTGTTATAGGAATTTCCGGCGGAATTGATTCGGCGGTTGATACTGCACTTTATACGAAAGTTCTCGGTGCTGAAAATGTCCTGCTTGTCAATATGCCTTCAAAATTCAATTCGTCGACGACAAGAAATCTTTCTGAACAGCTTGCAAAAAATCTCGGCTGTAATTATATGATCGTTCCTATTCAAGAAAGCGTTGATCATACCGTTAAACAGCTTGAGTCAACGGAAATAATTTTTTTAAAGGACAATTCAACTCATCAAATAAAAATTTCTTCGTTCGTCAAAGAAAATATTCAAGCTCGTGATCGCAGTTCCAGAATTTTAGCAGCATTAGCGGCGGCGTTCGGCGGTGGATTTACTTGCAACGCTAACAAAGCTGAAACTACGATCGGTTATGCTACAATGTATGGTGACTGCGCAGGCGTTGTCAGTGCACTTGCTGATCTCTGGAAATTTCAAGTTTACGCTTTAGCGAATTACATTAATGACGAAATTTTTCAGCGTGAAGTCATTCCGCAAGGTATCATTGACATTGTTCCGAGTGCTGAACTTTCGACGGCGCAGAATGTTGACGAAGGCAAAGGTGATCCGCTGAAATATGACTATCACGATTATTTATTTAGATCGTTCGTCGAAAATAAATTTACGCCTGAAGACATTTTAAATTATTACGCTGAAAACACTCTTGAGGAAATGATCGGCTGTCAAGCCGGACTTGTTAAAAAATATTTTCCGACGGCTGAAGAATTTACAAATGATCTGGAGCGTTGGTGGAAACAATTCACCGGGATCGCTGTTGCTAAGAGAATCCAAGCACCGCCGTTGATCGCCGTGACGGATCACGCTTTCGGATCGGATTTTGCAGAATCTCAAAACGGAACTTATTTTACTCGCAAATATAAATCACTCAAAGAAAAATTGTTGACGAAATAAAAATTGAAACAGGAGTTGTTATTTGTGTCGCAAGAACTGAATCAAGCGTTATGGAACTCTGCAAATATTATGCGCGGCTCAATGAACGCCGATGAATATAAAGACTATTTGCTTGGATTGGTATTTTATAAATATCTTTC
>JAFUZV010000205.1 GCA_017476425.1 Selenomonadaceae bacterium | reverse complement strand
TGGAAAGAACTTGGAACGATCGACGCAGGTAATTTTGGAAAATTGCAGATGAATATATCAAAATTCAATATTACGATACGGCGGCGAACAGGCTTTTAAAAGAATATTTTGATCTCAACAAACATACTGACGCTTTAAAGGCGGTTGTTTTATCTCGTGCTGTGCAAAACGGTCCGGGCGGTTGCGTCAAATTATTCAAAATCGCTGCTGATAAACTCGGTCAACCTAATTTGTAATAAGTCGACAATAGTTATTTCGACGGCGATATTATCAATGCTATTTACGATTTTTTGATTGTTGAATGTGATCTTTCAAAGCCCGATTCTCAAGGCGTTTGGCGTAGTCCTGATGATTTTTGTCACGGATCGAAGTCTATTATTTATGCTTTGCGATCTCGTTTCATCCGTGAACGCTCCGACGCTCTTAATTTATTAACAGGTGGAATTAAAGAAGGTGAAAGCCGTTACTAACGGTGAAACAATGGAAACTCAATTATCAAAGATCAAATCTCTGCAAGAAACCGATGATGGAAATTATCTAAATGTTCCCGATTAATTAATCTTCATCACCTAAAAAAGCCCTAATAGGGCATTTTTTTTTCTTTTTCATAAAATTTTTTTATTTGCTTGCTGCTTGCCGATACGCTGAAATTTTTTCTTCGCTGTACTTCACAACATCCACAATTACTATTTTTTGCACCGCTGATATAAATTTCTCCATAAATTCAAAATCAATTTCGCCGTCTTTTGTCGGCAAATAAATTTCAAAATTTTTGCTTTGTGAACTTCTTAATTTATTTCCATAAGAAAATTTCCCTGTCAAAGATTTTTCAATCGCAGCGGCAAAAAATAACATTGCCTTTGCTGAATAATTTTTTTCACTGTTCCAATAAACGCCTGTGTCATCTCCTGCTCCAAAATTATATCCGCGATAAAATGTATTTCCAAAAATATCTACTGTAATTGAATTTTTTGGAAATTTTGCTACTGGATTTGAAATATATCCGACAACTCCGCAATTTGTTACGCCTGACATTACAAACGGAATTTTTCCGGAAATTTGGTCATCTTTTTTCAATCGTCTGCCTTGATGTATTTCATTAAATAAATCTTTCAGCAAAAATTTTTCAAAACGTTGCGAGCTGAAATTTTCTATTGCAAATTCTTCTTCTGCCGTCAAAATTGTATTTTTTAAACCTGCCGCCGTTAAATACGCCTCAAGCTCCGCTATTTGCTCCGCCTCAAGCTCCGCTATAAATTTCTCCATAAATTCATAATCTATTTCGCCGTCTTTAATTGGTAACGAAATTTTTAAATTTATAACATCAGCCATACTTGTATCATAATTAAATTGTTTGAAATGAAGTTTTAATGATGCCAAAAGATAAAGCAGAACTCTCAAAGAATATTTTTTCTTTGGAAATAAACCTTGAAAAGCTCCATTGTTGCCACTACGATAAAAACTTTCTTTTATCAATCCAACTTCGCCAACGCTTGAAGCATAAGCCAATATTGGATAATTTTCATCAACTCGCTGTAAATATTTTTCGTTGCACAAAATTTTATAATCATATTGTCGCAAAATATTTTGACCATACATATAAAATCCTTGTTCATTTGGATTTAAATTTTCTTCTTTTTTAGGAACGCCGCGTATTGTCTTTTTTTCAAATAAATCTTTCAGCAAAAATTCGCCCCACTCAACATTATTTAATTTTTCAGCGAGTGGGGCAAAGTTTTTCCCAAGCAGTTACCTGAAGAATTTTTTAAAATATTAGTGACTTCAAAGGCTAAATAATCGCTGACAGTTTTTTTGAAATCTTCAAGTTTTGGACGCGGATCAATCGGCGCGGTTTGATTCCAATCTTTGCCGCTTTTCGGATCAATCGTGCCTTCGTAATAATCATTTTCCGAAAAAAATTTTAAATAATTTCTGCCGTAATGCACAAGATTAACTAATTCATCGTATCTTTCGGCGGCGTGATCAATATCTTGAAGATTTTGCCGAGATTTTTTTCTGTTCGTGCGTTTGTAGCCGTCATTTGAAAAATCTATAAATTTTACAATATTTTTTGAATTATGCGGTTCACCGACGCGAAAAACATAAATATTCGTCTGAACGCTCGATTTTCCGATAAATAAATCAATCGGCATTTTTATGCTTGCAAGAAGAGTATTTTTTTCCAAAATTTTTTTATTATATTCGGTAGCTTTGCCTGTTCCCGCAGAATTTTGAATAATTATCGCCGCGTAACCGTTTTTCATTTTTTCAAGCGCAGATTTAACAAAAATCATTCCATTTCCCGGAACATTTGTATAAGGCGGATTAAGTACAAAAACATTAGCAGAAAAATTTCCGTCAAAATCTTTCAGCGAATCAAGATTTAACATTTTGGAACTGCCGTCGCCCATCAAAATCATATTCAAAACAGCCAACATATAAACTTCTTGCAAAATTTCAATTCCAAGAATTTGTTGTGTTCTTATGGAAATTTCTTTTTCACGCAATTCATCGGGAGATTTAATATTTTCACGAGCATCGGCAATCATTTCATTCATCGCGGCAACCAAAAGTCCGGCAGAACCTGCGGCGTTGTCCCAAACATAAGAATCTTTATTCGTTTTGCAAAGTTTTACCAAAAGTTTTGCAATATAAGGCGGCGTAAGTACAACATTATTTGCAGTATTTTTATTATTTGCAAAGCCGAGCCAATTATACATTTCATTGAAAAGTTTTCCGGTAAAATCAGTAGTGAGACCAATTTTGTAATAAATTCCCAAGTCATCAAAAATTTTTGAAAAAACTTTTTTTAATTGAGTTTCGCCATTTTCTACTCTGTTAATATTCGTCGAAGTTACAGTATTTTGTAGCGTGCGAATAATAACCTGTTTTTTATTGTCAGGTAATTTTCTTTCCGACAAAAAATTTTCAACTTTTTGCATTAAAATTTCGCCATCAGTATTGCCTTTTTTATCAGAAGAAATTAAATCTTTTTTTTCAAGCGGATTATTGCCGAGCGTTGCCATAATAGTTGCAACGACTAAATAAAGTCTGTCTTGTTCGCTTAGGTTTGGTTGATTTATGTAAATATCATTATTTAATTTGACAAGGCTGGAATCAATTTCTAATTCGCGAATAATTTTAAGTTTTTCAAATTCTTGTTCAGTGATAGAAAGTTTTTTAATTTTTTCAATAAATTGCGGAAAATATTCAGGTTTGAGGAAAGAAAAATCAGTATATTTTCCGACTTCCTGACCGATACCTAAATTTTTTGTTGAAACATAGTAAACTGCGATTTTGTGTTGCAAATTTCCAATTTCATCGCGGTAGCCTGTCATTCCGATTGCAATAATTTCAGTGTAATTTGTGTAATGAAGAATCGCGTTTGCGTAATGAACCGCGCCATTCACCGCAAAATTTTTTATATTTTGGTAATGCGGCTCATTTTTTGCGTTTCGATTTTCAACTTTTCCTTCGCTGTCGAGTTTAACAAGTTTATCTTTGTAGCCTTTGTACTCGATCAGCACGGGATAGCGGCGAGAATTATTTTCTAACAAAAGTTTTGCGTCGGGACGATTGCCGCCGTTGCCTCCGCTTTTTGAAGAATATTCTGCCAGAGCATTATCAATTTCGTGATTCAAACTTTCCTGTTCAAGTTTATAATCCAAACCGAAACTTTTCAGCCAGCCATTCGCAAGTTCAGCAATTTTGGGCTCCACAGACTGAATTTTTTTCATCAAATCACCTCGAAAAATTTTTTCTATATTATAACAAAAAAATCTCCCGCAGGAGAAATAAATGTTTATCTAAATTTTAATTGTCAAGCACTACGTTTTTATTCAAATATTATACAATACATAGCTTTTTCAATTATCACATCTCATTTAAAGAAAAATTATATTGCGGATAGAGATTTTGGGCTTTCTCTTTATTTTTCGTGAAATTTAAAATCGTAAATCCTACTATCTCATTTGTGTCATCATTTCGTGTTACATAAATACCTTTTGATTCTTCGTCTGATGATGAATTATGTTGACTTCCTAAAAATACGTGTAAAACATCGTGCCTTTCATCATAATTATTAGTTTGCATATTCTATCCACTCCTCCATTATTGTATCTTTCAATTTACTTTGTATTATCCAAGTAACTACTTCATATGGTTTTCTATCACTATCAACTATAACTTTCATATTTTTTAGTCGTTTTCTTTCTCCATAAGGTATTCTAATAATCTTATAATAGATGAGTCTGTCATTATCTTCTTTATCAACAACGATTAATTGAGGATTTTTTATTGTCTCTTTTGCTTGACTTTCTGCACTTTTGCGATATTCTGCATCTTCTAGTAAATGATCCTTGCATATATGTTCTTCATAAGTTGACTGTTTTAATATAATTCGTCTTCCTTTTGGATCTGTTATTTCCCAACGAATTTTTATATCTTCATTACATTTCATTGCTTACCTCAACTAGATTAATTTAAAATGCTCTTGCGTGTGATTGTTGCAGTGACGCTAATATTCCTAGCAACATTTTTTGTCCTTCGTCGTTTAATTTGTCATATCCTTCTATTAATCGATTTTGATTCTCTGTTATCAACGGCTGATGTTTTGCCTCTTCGTTATCAAGCAAATAATCAATAGATACGTTGAAATATCTTGCAAGTTGTTTAAGTGTTTCAATATCTGGCTCTGTTCTTCCAACTTCCCAACTTCCTACAGCTTGTTGTGATACTCCTAATTTTTCTGCAAATTCACGTTGTGAAAGATTCTTGTTATTACGCAAACTTTTAAGAATATCCTTTAGCATAAAGCTCACCCCCTATTGTTATATATTACAACAAGTTGAAGTATTTTTGAAGTACTACTACAAAAAAAAATAAAAAAATCTTGGCAACTTCAAAATGTGGTAGTATACTTGTCACAGTTGATACAACATTTTGAAGTTAAACAAAGTGAGGTGACGCAATGAAAAAAATTTATTAAAGCTATTGCGAGGTGATAAGTCACAATCAGAAATAGCTAGAGAATATGAGGTGTCACAACAATGCTGGCAATCTTGGGAAACTGGACGCACCATTCCACCGTATACAACTATGTTGAAGATGGAAAAAGATTTTGATATTCCTATGGAAGCAATTTTTTTGATTCCTTTAACTACAAAATGAAGTAAAATTATTGAAAATCTTAGGAGGAATGAATTATGGAAACTACTATTTCTAATTCTCTTCAAACTTTCACAAATGAAACGATCGGCGCAAATGTCCGTGTCGTCATTCAAAATGGTGAGCCGCTCTTCGTTGCTAAAGATGTTTGCAAAGCACTAGATCTGTCAGATACTGGACGTGCAGTCGAACGCCTTGACAGTGATGAAAGTACCCGAATTGAAATCGACCACCCGCAAAGTCCACAAAAAAAGATTGAAGTCATTGTTGTCAATGAATACGGTCTCTACAATCTCATTCCCGGTAGCCGTAAGCCTTCTGCTAAACAATTCAAGCGTTGGATCACTCACGAGGTGATCCCTTCTATTCGCAAGCACGGAATTTACGCTACTGATGAAGCCGTTGACAAGATTATTAATGATCCTGACTTTGGTATTAAACTTCTTCAAGAACTCAAGGCGGAACGTCAACGCAGAGCTGAATTACAAAATCGCGTTGAAAATCTTGAAGAACGTGTTGCAATTCAAGGACAACAGATCGCTGAAATGAAACCGAAAAGTGCTTATTACGATATGATCCTCAATGCTAAAGGTCTTGTCAGTATCACTACCATTGCTAAAGATTATGGTATGAGCGGATCAAAGATGAATGCTTTACTTCACAAACTCGGTATTCAATGGAAACAAAACAACACGTGGGTACTTTATCAGAATTACGCTGAAAATAGTTACACCAACACTAAGACTACTGAATATCAGAATCACGACGGCGAATATAAGGTTGCGGTACACACCTATTGGACTCAAAAAGGCAGATTGTTTATTTACGAAACTTTAAAGAAAATAGGTATTCTGCCGAAAATCGAACGAGATAACGAGGCGGCTTAATGGAAGAAATTTTTGCAAAAAGAAAGGTTGATCTTATGTGGATTTTAAATCAAGACAGAAACGTAATTAGCAACGGAAAACAAGTTATCGAAATCAGCGGCAAAGTTATTCGCTGCAATGGAGATAGGATCGCAAGCTACCAGACTAAAGAAGAAGTGCAAGCCGCGTTTGATGATATTGTTAATCAGATTGATGATATTGACGGCGTTGTCAGAGTGAAATAAATGATTAAAGTTGACTCAGCTGTTAAGCGTGACAGGCTTGACGGTTGCGATGAGCTTTAATATTTCGCCTCTCAATTCCAGATTGAGTGTAGCACTTTGAAAATTTAAAACGTTTTGCTTGTATATTGTCTGCAACACTTTTGAAAGTTGTTTGAACGGACTCGTCAACCGCTACAAGTTTAATGAAGAATTGCCGAACGTGACAGATTCGGCGGTTCACCTTAGCCGTTAAGTTTTCCTCTCGCTTAACGGTTAATGTGAGCTTTGTTTAGAAAGGTCTGATTTTATGGACAATACTATCATTTTTATTTCGGCTTTCGTTGTCTCTTTCGTCATTCTATTTTGTTCAGCGAATCGCCGCTAGGAAATTTTTCGCCAGTCTCCTGCTCGTATTACACTTGCACTGACACTATTTCCATTCTCAACTCTTGAAAAATATTTTCTATAAATTGCAAAGACAGCACTGCTTTATTCTCTTTCTCTATTCTTCTATTATGCACTGCTAAAAAATCTTGCATTTTCATTAATGTTAATGGCATTCGCTTATCAGGCGACAACAAAGCCACTTTATACATTTGTTCCTTACTCAACGAAAGTTCTGGAAACTGTGTTTCAAATTCTACTAATTTTTGTCCGTTTTCTTCTTTCAAATATTCTACCGGTATGTTCGTCAAAAGCGAAAAAAGCGATCCTAAATCACTATTCATTATTAGCAAAAATGCTACATATTCATCACGTCTACGCTTTTCTTCAGCTTTGGAAGACATCACATATGCACACCACGCTCCGGCAAATGCACCTAATCCTGCTGAACACAAATTTTGTACCACGCTAATTACTATTTCCATTTTTATCACCCCGTTAATTTTACCACAAAAAAACGGCGTTTGTACACAGAGAAACAGATATATTATCGTTTAAAAGGAGGCTAAGGCAAATAGTGATGCAAAAAGAGTACAAAAAAATTCTCGAAAAGCAGTTAGAGCTACTTTCCAAGAGGTCACAAACACTCACGATGCTAAGGACTTGCAAATTCTTACTTTATTCACAAAGGAGCTGATTTTATGACAATTATGATTGAGGCTGAAGCAAAAGAAATAGCCGAACTTTTGACATTGGCAGTGTCAAATGAACGACTGAAAGAAGAAAAAATCAAACAAATTTTAAATGAAGAGTTAAACAAGCAAGCGATCAAAGTGATGAAGGCTACTTATCCGCCAGAACTTTGGAAAGCACTTCAAGAAGAATTTCCCTGTCTAAAATCCGATTTACACGAATAGACATTTCAACAGGTGTAGACGGCTCTTCTTTATCGAATTTTTCAAGTCGTCTATGATCTTTTGGACAACTTCAGGAGTACAAATTCGCTTTTCGGTATCGTCAAAGATTTTTTCTATTATGACAGAATCCCAAAGCGATTGCAGTTTCTAACAAAGTATCAAATATCATTTTGGAAGGAGTTTAAACAATGGAAACTACAATTAATAACACTTTGCAGGTCTTTAATTTTAAGGATCAACAGGTTGAAGTCATTATGATTAATGGTAAGCCTCATTTTATCGGTAAGCAGGTTGCTACAATTCTTGGTTATTCAAACACTAACGATGCGATTATAAAGCACGTTGACGCAGAAGATAAGGAGGTGTCGCAAATCGCGACTACCTCTGGACTCCAAGCAATGACGGTAATTAATGAAAGCGGTCTTTACAGCTTGATTCTTTCGTCGAAGTTGGAGAGTGCAAAAGAGTTTAAAAGCTGGGTAACTTCTGAAGTCTTGCCTTCGATTCGTAAGACTGGCAAATTTGAAGTTAAAATCTCGTGAGGCTTTGATCGCTAATGCTCTTATTGCCGCAAATGAAGTTATCACAGAGCTGAATAACAAAGTTGCTGAACTCTTGCCTAAGGCTACAGCTTATGACGCGGTTATTGAGAAATTCGACAATATCAGCTGGCGCGATCTCTGCAATGAACTTAAAAGTGCTTTCGGTGTTAAAGAGAATGAAGTCCGTGCTAAGTTGATCAATGAAGGCTGGATTTATAAAGTCAATTCTCATTCCGGCAGAACTAAGTACAAGCCTTACACTGAAACACTTCTTCGTGAACTTATGGTTGTCAAAGACATTCTCTGCAACGACGATAAAATTCGTCAACATTACTACTTCACTTACAAAGGTCGTGAAAAATTGATTGATTGGTTTGCACCTGTTGTTGTTCCTGAAGATCAAACTGCATTAATCAACAATTAAGTCAAAAAAAAGGCTCATCACGGAAGATGAGCCGCCTCACAACGGATTGTCATTCTATTAACGATATGAGTGTATTACAATGAGTAACAAAAGTCAAGCATTTTTCATTATTCCTACGCCGATAAAGAGCGTATGAATGTTTTCAAAACAAAGAGTGCTAAACGTGTCGAACAATTCAAAAAGGCTATGCAAAAACGTTTCGGCTACGTTAATCATCGCGTCAGCATTGTTAAGATTTACCAAAACGGTTACATCAATGTCCAAGTCCTCAACGACGATTTTATTTCTAACGATCATTACCTGCTTGATAGAAACGGCGATAAATTGCACACCTACGAAAGCCGCCTTGATTCTTATGATCCTGATTTTGGCACTAAAGAATTTAATGAAAGACAATATCAAAGAAAATTCGGAGGCGTTGCTGTATGACTGACAAACAACTTGATGAACTGATCAAAGCCGCTAAAGACACACATTACATTATTCGCCTGTCTGCTTATTCTTGTGACGGCTTAATTCATTCCAATGCAGAACAACTCTTCAAAAATCTTGTCAAATTGATTTGAATAATTTATTACCATATGCTGATTGAAGTGAAAAATATTCATTACCACGATCTTGTATATAGAACTTTTGTTGCAAAATATCAGCATTTGACCACATATGAACGTTGTTACCATTTCCAATTATTGAAACAGATTTGTAAGATTTGATTTTTGAACTTCCATTCTTTATTCTTCTTTCAATAAAATTTTTATAATAGGTAACAACAACCACAAAACGTATTGTTAATGTACTATTTTTGTGTAAAAAATTTTTTAAGTAAAATCCTTGAAAATTCCTCTAGTTATTGTAGCCTAGTATTTTTGCTTTATTAAAATCTTATTGTGCTTTTTCATTTTCATTAATTGCTTGATAACAGAGACCACGCTTATGATAAGCACCAGCAAAGTTTGGATTTAGTAATATTGCCTTATTAAAATCGCTAATAGCTTGATTGTAGTCATTTAAAGCATAATAAGCACAGCCACGACTATTATATGCGTTTGCATATTTAGGATTAATTTTAATCGCTTTATTAAAATCTTCAATTGCTTGTTTGTAATCCTTCAAGAGATAGTATATCCAGCCGCGATTATTATAAGGCTTTGACCAATCAGGCTTGATTTGAATGGCTTTTGTATAATCAGCTATCGCTTCGTTATATTTTTGTAATTGTTTGTAAGTAATACCGCGATTATAGTACGCTTGAGCATTATCAGAACTTAATTGAATAACGTTAGTATAATCACTAATAGCTTCATGGTATTTCTTTGAAAAATAATAAACGTCACCGCGACTGTAATAATAGCTATCATTTTTAGGTGCAATTTTAATGGCTTTCGTATAATCGTCTATTGCTTGATTGTAGTTTTTTAAGTAATAGTAAGACGTACCTCTATCGTAATAGGATATTGAATAATCAGGATCAATTTCAATAATTTTCGTATAATCTTCTATTGCTAATTTATAGTTTTGTAACTTTCTATATACAGTTGCTCTACTTGAATAATATTTTGTTTTCCAAAAATCATCATCACTAAGCTCGATAGCTTTCGTATAATCAGAAATAGCCTTATCGTATTGTCCTAACTCTTTATAGCAATCAGCACGATTACTATAACTATATGACCATGTGGGCTCCAATTCAATAGCTTTAGTATAATCAGAAATGGCTTCATCATATTGCTTTAATTCTTTAAAAAAGTTAGCACGATCGTCATAACTATGTTCATCAATTGTAATCATTTTGTTATAATCAGCGAGTGCCTTATCGTATTGTTCTAATGCTTTATATACTTTAGCACGATCTCTATAATAATTTATATTTGTAGGTTCAAGTGAAATCGCTTTATTATAGTCGTTAAGAGCGTCATCATATTGTTTCAAAAAATTATAATAGAAAGAACCACGTTTATCATAAACAGAAGGATTTTTAGGTTCAATTTCCACCATTTTATTGTGATCAGCAAGAGCTTTATCATATTGCTTTAAATAATTATAATAGAAAAAGCCACGTTTTTGGTAAACAGAAGGATTTTTAGGTTCAATTTCCACCATTTTATTGTAATCAGCAAGAGCATTGTCATATTGTTTTAGCTCTGTATATACCTCTGCACGCCATTCATAGGCTATTATACATTTAGGATTAATTTGTATTGCCTTATTATAATCATTAATAGCTTGATTGTAATTTTCTAAATTATTATAAGCAAATCCACGATTACAGTAAAAAGCCTCCTCATTAGGATATAAGTTAATAACTTTATTGAAATCATCTATTGCTTTTTCATCATCAAGATCAGTATAAGCGATACCACGAGTATTATAAGCCAATGCTGTTAGTGCATTGGTTGCATTAATTTGAATTGCTTTGTCACAATCAGATATTGCTGCTTTAAAATTTTCTTGTGAATTGTAAAGACTGGCACGCATTATGTAGACAAGTTCAGTTAATTCAGGAATTTCATCAATTTGAATAGCTTTATTGTAATCTTTTATTGATGAATCGAAATCATTTAACATATAATAAGCCATTCCTCTTATAATATAGGCTTCTGCAGAGTTAGGATTAATTGGAATAGCTTCATTACACAATCTGATTACTTCGTTGTGATCATTATTATTGATAAATTTAGCAGCTTCTTCGAGTTTTTGATTATATAAAAAGTCCTTGTCAGCTTTATTAAGTGCAGATTTAATATCATTGCGCTCTTGTTCTGTAGTAGCAGTTTCTGAACGTTTACGTAAATCTTCAAATTCATTATTATTATTTTCTATAGACTTTTGAAGTGCATTATTTTGATTTACTAAATTAGCTTTATCCTTATAATCACGATTAAGATAATTGTAAATGCCGTCCGTATCAACCTTAACTCTCACTGTTGCTTCGTACATTAGACCGATTTTACCATAAGATTGACCAGAAGCATCGTGAGCTTCATAAGGCAACTGTTTATATTCTACGTTAATTATTTCTACAATACTATTAGTAACGGTAGAAACGGCATCGTCAGATATTACATTATCAATGGATTTTGAATAGCTTTTAAGATATACCCCTGCTTTCTCTTTTGCAGCCAATTCAGCACGTAGCTTTGCATAATTTTTAACACTATTGACGATTTGTTCATCATTTTCGCCAAAGTCAAACATTGCTGTACCCGTGCCAGTATATTCTTTAATTTCAGCATATGCTATTGATTTAATCGCAACATCATGAAAATATAATTCTGGTGTAAAAAATAGACCATTAAAGATAACTGATGCTATTAAAAATTTCTTAAATCTTTTTCCAATATACATAGACTTTGCCTCTTTAACTATTATATCCAAGCTCTTTAGCCTTATCAAAGTCATTTTTCGCTTTAGCATTGTCCCCAAGTGATTGATAGCATTTGCCACGCATATTGTAACCATCTGGATTATTTGGAGTTAATTGAATATATTTATTAAAATTTTCAAGTGCTTTAATATTATCGTTTAAATATCTATAGGCAAGACCACGATTATAATAAGCAATGCTATAATCAGGATCAATCTCAATGGCTTTATCATAATCAGAAATGGCTTTTTCATAATTTTTTAAATTATCATAAATGATGCCTCTACTATTATAAGCTTTTGCGTAGTTTGGATCAATTTCAATAGCTTTAGTATAATCAAGTATTGCAGCTTCGTAATTTCCTAAATGTTTATAAGCAAGACCACGATAGTATAGGTACTCATTTGTAATAAATTTAACATTCGGCTTAAATTCAATGGCTTTTGTATAATCAATAATAGCTTTATCATATTGTTTCAATTCTTCATATATTTCGGCACGTTCACTATAATGATATGAATCATTTGGTTCAAGTTCAATCAATTTATTACATTCAATAAGTGCACCATTATTATCTCCTAGTGCTTTATAACAATTCATGCGCTTCGAGTAGTATTCTTTTTTCCAAAATTTGTCTTCTGTAAGTTCTATTGCTTTTCCATAATCTGCTATAGCTTTATGATACTGTTTTAGTTCCTTGTAAAGATCGGCACGGTTACTATAGCCATATGAGTTTCGAGGATCAATTTCAAGCATCTTATTGAAATCATCTAATGCCTTATCATATTGTTTAAGTTCTTCGTATAAGTAGCCGCGAGCTTGGTATCCTTTTGAATCATTGTAATCTAATGCAATAGCTTTATTTAAATCATCAAGAGCTTTGTCATATTGTTTAAAAGAGGATCTATATAAACTACCACGACGTAAATATGCAGAATGGTTATTTGGCTCCATCTTTATAGCTAAGTTATATTTTTCAAGAGCCATATTGTAATATTTCATGTCATAGTTAGTTGTGCCATAATAATCAATATTATAAATAACCCCCATATATTCATACCTATAGCCAAGAGCAAGATAAGCTAAAGCCTTATTGGGATTGATTTGAATAGCCTCATTATATTTTTTAATAGCTTCGGAGCTTTCTTCATAACGTAATCTGTTAGCCTCTTCTATTTTCTGATTATACAAAAAGTCCTTATCAACTTTATTAAGTTCAGATTTAATGTTATTACGTTCTTGCTCTGTATTAGCGATCTCAGAACGTTTACTTAGATCTTCAAATTCATTATTATTGTTATTTATAGATTGTTGAAGCATAATATTTTGACTAACTAAATTAGCTTTATCTTGTTGGTTACGATTAAGATAATTTGAAATACCATTAGTATCAATCTTAACCTTTACTGTTGCTTCATACATAAAACCAACTTTTCCATAGGACTGACCAGAAACATTATAGGCTTCGTAGGGCAACTGTTTATATTCTACATTGACTACTTCTACAATACCATTAGTAATAGTAGAAATTTCATCTTCAGAAAGAATACTATTGATTGATTTTGAGTAACTCTTAATGTAAACTCCTGCTTTTTCTTTCGCGGCTAGTTCTGCACGAAGTCTAGCCATTGATTTAACTGTATTTACAATCTTTTCATCATTTTCACCAAAATCAAACATTGCTGTATCCGTACCAGTATACTCTCTTATTTCAGCATGAGCGATCGAAATAATTGGAAAGCTATTAAAATAAGTATTTTCTAAAAATGTCAAACTTCCGATTGTCAATGAAGCTATAAGATCTTTCTCACGGCGAGTATCAAGAAGAGGCATATTAAGGACAACGATTGCAGATTTCTTTTCCTTAGTGATGATGCGCCACTGTTCAAGAATCTCAGTATAATTTCTGCCGAGTCTGTCAATGCTTTTAATCACAAGAACATCATCAGCTCTGAGTTTATGCAGGAGCTTTTTGTAAGCAGGTCTGTTAAAATCCTTGCCGCTCTGCTTATCAGTGAAAATGTCCTTTTCTAAGATACCAAAGTTGAGAAGTGCAAGACGTTGGCGATCGTCATTTTGATTTTGAGTAGAGACGCGAATGTAACCATAAATATTAGACATAAAAAAATCCTCCAATCTTAGAATAAATTCCAATCAGATTGTAGGCAAAATAAAAAGAACGTTGAATGGCGGTCTAATTTAGTTATTTGACAAAAGCAGAATACATTTTCATTAATTCTGCAACAATTTCAGCTTCTGTCATCTTCAGATCAAATCTGTAGGCTTTCATCACTGCTTTATCGTTCGCTTGATGTGCTTTTCTCAACTCCGATGGCATTATGGTATCGTTGTATAAATCTGCAAGTGATGATTCCGGATATAATTTCCTCGCGTCAAGTATTTTCTGCGCCGTTTGCTCTATTTCTTGCCTCTGCTTGTCAGTTGGATCACACCAAACAAAATTATTGTAAACTATATCTTTTGAATAACGATAACGCATTTCAAGTCGTCCGCAGACTGTTCTCGTCCACGCCATATGAACATTTGAAGTCAACACGCCAAAATGATACAAATTTGCATTTGGAATCATTTGAACAGCGTCACTTGCTATAATTTCTGGTTTCATAAATCCAATCGGAATATATTTTCTATTTTCTGATGATACTCTAGGAATAATTATGTAATTATTTTTAACTTCACGAACTTCTTGAAATTCTGTTGGTCTGTTTGCATCTTCACGAGTTGCTAATTTTTTACTATTTAATCGAAATTCTTTTACTAGATAAATTCGGAAACTTAATAAAAATATGATATAATCACTTTGGTGATGAAATGAAAAGTATAGAACAAATTAAATCATTTACAGAAGAAAAATTTAAACGAACATTTGGAGTAAATCGACAAACCTTTGATGATATGCTCAAAATATTAGAAGAGCAATATAAGCAATCTCACAAAAAAGGCGGCAGACCTTCAAAAGTGACAATGTTTGATAGACTTTGTATTTTCTTTGCTTATTATAGAGACTATCGAACGATGGAAGATATAAGTAATGATTATTCTCTAGCAGTAAGTACTACCTGTGACATCATAAAACTGGTAGAAGAGACACTTATAAGAAATGAAAAATTTCATCTGCCTTCAAAAAGAGAATTAAATAAAGAATCAAGAATCATTATTGATGCCACAGAATGCGAAATAGAAAAACCAAAAAAAAGCAAAGAGAATATTATTCAGGCAAAAAGAAGAAACATACTATAAAAGTAGAAATAGTAATTTCAGAAGAAACAAATCAAATCATATGCACTTCATATTGCAATGGTAAGAAGCATGATTTCAAGCTGTTTAAAGAAAGTCGATTGCCAATAAATAGAGATAGTCTGCTGATTGTTGATAAAGGATATTTGGGGATAGAAAAATATCACAAGAATACATTAATAGCGAAAAAATCCTCTAAGTTACACAAATTAAGTGAACAGGAAAGGTATTACAATCGAATAATTGACAGTCTGAGAATAAAAGTAGAACATGTAATAAGAAGAGTAAAGCAATATAGAATAGTATCAACAAAATATAGAGGCAATCATAAAAGGTTTGAGTTAAGATTCAATTTAATTTTTTCAATATATAATTATCAGCTAAAAATTTAGTTTCCGAAAATATCTACTAACTTAATGAAAAATTTAGCGAAAGAAGATCAATCACTTGTTGAAAAAATTGTTGCGTGGCTGCGTTCTATGATGAATAAATTCACTGATTGGTTGCATAAACCTTCGGCAGGATTGACAACAGATCAAAGAGCGAAAATGTTTAATAACTTCGGAAAAAATCGCAAGACAACTCGTCGATGCAAACGGTAACAAAATTTTCAGATACAATGACAAGACCAAAGCCTTAGAATTGATTGACGGACGCAAATTACCTAAAATCACTAATGAAATAAAATATTCAGTTGACAATAGTGGACAAAACGACGATAATTATAATAAAGTTAGTGAGAAAATTTTTGATGAGTATCTCAACGACGGGATCAAAAAAATGGTAGCTGATACGGTTGCAAATGAAATTTCCAATCACGTTGATCTTTCTCAAATGAGTGATCCGGTTGCACGTGATGAGGCTAGAGACAAGTTACCTTATATTAGAGATATGCTTGTGAAATATAATCAATTAATTACTAGAACTGATAAGCCAGAATATAAGAATAGATTAGCAGTAAAAATTGAATATGCTCGGAGGTGTTTTGATAATGATTCCAGAATCAGAAATGAAGCTCTTCGATCAATGGACGGAGACTCGGAACAGAGAAGAATACATCAAACTGACAATGAAACTGTTTCCAGAGG
>JAFUZV010000204.1 GCA_017476425.1 Selenomonadaceae bacterium | reverse complement strand
GAATGAATGCAAAAATATTTTCGTCGTCTGAAAAAATTTCTTCATAATCGCCGCTGATCAAAATTTCATTCTTCGATCTAAATTCGTTGAGTCGTCGATAATAATTCAACACAGAATTTTCATTAGCGTTTTCAATCTCAACATTAACCTTCAAATAATTTTCATTGATCGGCAGCCACGTTTTACCATTACTAAAGCCGGCATTTTTTGAATTATTCCATTGCATCGGAGTTCTTGCATTATCACGGCTGAATTTGTAAACAAATTTCATAGCTTGATCTTTTGAAAAGCCGTCTTTGATCGCCCAATTAAATTGATCGATTGATGAAATATCGTTGTATTGATCGATCGACTTCCATTTAACATTAGTACAGCCGAGCTCTTGACCTTGATAAATAAACGGCGTGCCTCTGAGTGTTAAAAGAATCGTTGCGATCGCTTTAGCCGCTTTGATCGGATCAACGCCTTCAGCAAAAAAATTATTTATACAACGCGGCTTATCGTGATTTTCAAAATAGATCGGATACCAACCATTTTTAGCAGTTGCCTTTTGACTTTCTGATAAAGCACTTTTCAACTTCGTAAGTTTGAAAGGTTTCCAGCTATGCCAGACTTCACCGGTTGGAAACATAATATTGACATGAGAAAACTCAAAAAGCATATCAAATGCACCTTGCTCACCTACCCAAAATTTCAATTCTTCCGGCTTAACTGAATTAGCTTCAGCAACAGTGAAAATATCGTGTCCATCGAAAACTTTTTTTCTAAATTCATAAAGATAATCTAAAATTCCAGGCGTATTAGCGATCGCATTATGAATACTAAATGATCCGTCGATAGCGTCCGGCTCACCGTCAACAAAATTTTTCGGCTTTTTAATATAAACGATCGCATCGATTCTAAAACCGCCAACGCCTTTATCAAGCCAAAAATTTGCCGCGTCATAAAGTGATTGACGGACAGCAGGATTTTCCCAGTTAAGATCAGGCTGTTGACTTGCAAAAGTGTGCAAGTAATATTGATCTCGTTCTTCGCAATAAGTCCAAGCACTTCCGCCGAAAATTCCACGCCAATTAGTTGGTGCTGATCCGTCAGCTTTCGGATCACGCCAGATATACCAATCAGATTTTGAATTATATCTGCTTGACTTCGATTCCAAAAACCATTTATGTTGATTAGACGAATGATTATAAACTAAATCCATAACAATTTTAATTCCACGTTTATCAGCCTCGTCAATCAATCTTTCAAAATCATTCATTGTGCCATAAGCCGGATCGATCGACGTATAATCAGAAATATCATAACCGTTATCAACTTGCGGTGAAGGATAAATCGGAGTCAGCCAGATCGCTCCGACGTTAAGACTTTTGATATAGTCAAGATGATCGATAATTCCGATCAAATCGCCGGTGCCGCTGCCGGTTGTATCGCAAAAACTTTTTGGATAAATTTGATAGACTGATTTTTTTTGCCACCATTTCAAATTTTTCATTGTATTAACCTCAATTCTATTGTTTTGATTCGCTATCTATCATATAATACATTAAAAATGACGTGCAGACAATCTATCTCACGTCGAAAATAATTTTTTTAAAAGAGGTAATGTTAATGAGCATTGAGACTCCAAAAATATCCGTAATTATTCCACTTTATAACGCTGAAAAATATATCAAAATTACTTTGATGAGCTTGAAAAATCAGACGTTTAAAGATTTTGAAATTGTGATCGTTGACGACTGCAGCACAGACGAAAGTTTAAAAATCGTCAAGGAGTTTAAAGAGACTGAAGAGATCGGTGAAAAGATCAGAATCATTGAACTTGAAAAGAATGGCGGAATTAGTAACACTCGTAACGTCGGCTTGAGATTTTCAAAAGGTGAATATATAACTTTTCTTGATAATGATGATTTGTTGATCCCGGCGGCGTTAGAAAAATTTTTAAATTTCGCTGAAGAATTTCAAGCAGAAGTTATTCATACGCATTCACATTATCAAAACGCAAAGGACGCAGTGCACGGTGATATTATGCAATTTCGTATGGCATCATTTGAACACGGCAATAAGAAAAATTTGATGAAACCGGCTTATCCGCTTACTAACGATATGAGCGAACGAATGTATCAATTTTCGATTTATGGAATTGATTGGAATGTTTGGGGAAAATTTTTTAGAAGAGATTTTTTAATGATCAACGGCATTCAATTTCCAAAAATTGCATTAACTGAAGATATGCTTTTTGTCTTTCAAACGCTGCTTTACGCTAAAAAATATATAATGATTCCTGATCCGCTCTATGTCTATCGCTATCGCAATGACTCGACACTTCATAAAGATCGTGATGAAGGATTTTTGAGAAAAGTTGTTAAAGTTGAGATAGAAGGCACAAAACTTTTAAATTCATTTATGGACGAGCTTGATCACTTCAAAGACAATAAACATTTTAAAGATCGTGAATGCGTTATAAATTTTTATTTGAGTTTAGAACATTTAGCAACAAAATTAATGCAGAAGAAATTTGTTGATCGTGAAGACTATTTTGAATTGATCAACGAAATTTATACTGAACACTTCGGCAAAGATGCAACTTTCATCGCTTTCATTCATAAGCTGGCTAATCAACAGCAACCTGATACTAAACCGCCTTGGCCTACAAATTAACAATTTGATCAAAAATTTCTTGACCTGTAAATTTATCTGTGCTAAAATATTTGACGTTTATATGAACGTTCCGCTGAATGATAAGAATAATTTTTAGTTGTCGTCAAGAACGTTTCACGGAAGGAGAAATTTTTATTATGAATATCATTGAGGCACTTGAAAAAGAACAACTTCGCCCTAATATTCCGAAGTTTGGTCCCGGCGATACAGTTAAAGTTCACGCAAAGATCGTTGAAGGTAACCGCGAGCGTATTCAGATTTTTGAAGGCGTTGTAATTGGTCGTCAAGGTACAGGCATTAGAGAAATGTTTACAGTTCGTCGTATCTCTTACGGCGTTGGCGTTGAAAGAATGTTCCCTGTGCATTCACCACGTGTTGATAAAATTGAAGTTGTTCGTCGCGGCTCAGTTCGTCGTGCTAAACTTTATTATCTGCGTAAACTCACAGGCAAAGCTGCTCGTATTAAAGAAAAGAAAAATTAATAATTAGAAATTAGAAATTTGTAATTAGAATTAGGAATAGGAATTGAGAATTAAGAATCAGGAATTTAGAAAAATATCTTTGTTCCTCTTTCCAAATTCATAATTCCTATTTTTTTGGAGGAATTTTTTTAAATGAGTTCTTTAGGCGAAGATGCAAAAGATTGGGTCATTTCGATCGTTGCTGCAGTTGTTATGGCTCTTGTGATTCGTACCTTCATTGTTGAACTTTATATTGTTGACGGACCGTCGATGCGTCCGACTCTTCAACACGAAGAAAGATTAGTTGTAAACAAGTTTATATATAAATTTCGTCAGCCGGAAAAAGGCGAAGTTTTGATCTTTAAATATCCACGTGATCCGAGTAGAGATTTTATTAAGCGTGTTATAGCAGTTGGCGGTGATACGATCGAGATCAAAGAAGGTCGTGTTTACGTCAATGATCAAATGTTGAAAGAAGATTATATTTTAGAGAAAACCCGGACGGAATATCCAAAGGTTACAGTGCCTGAAGGTACAGTATTTGTTATGGGTGATAATCGCAATAACTCTGATGACAGCCGTTTTGCTGATGTTGGATTCGTTCCGCTTGATCTTATCAAAGGCAAGGCAATGCTTGTATTTTGGCCGCTTGATAAATTGCAGTCGTTATCTTGATTTTGATCTTGAGACTTTGATCACGAATTAAAAAATTTTTTCACGTTGATAAATTCAGCGTGAAAATTTTTTTGTAAATTTTAAGAGTTGATCGAAAAAATATTTTTTCATTGTTGAAAGAATTAAGCGACTTTGATAAAATGATAAAAAATTTTTTGGAGAGTGATAGCGTTGGAAAAAAATTTAACGGCAACGCTCGGCGGGAAGAGCATAACGAAACTTGAAAATTTTTCAGCCGAAGAGATTAGATTAGTTTTAGACACTGCAAAAGAGATGAAAAAAATTATTCAGCGCGATATAAAAAAAGTTCCAACATTGCGCGGAAAATCGATCGTGAATCTTTTTTTTGAACCAAGTACAAGAACCAGAACATCATTTGAACTTGCAGGGAAATATTTAAGTGCTGACGTTGTAAGCATTAACACAAGTTCCTCAAGCGTCGTTAAAGGTGAAAGCCTTCGTGATACACTTTACACAATCGAGGCTATGGGCGTTGATGCTATAGTAATGCGTCATAAGGCTGAAGGTGCTGCTGATTTTGCCGCTAAAGTCGTCAAGCCGGTTATCATTAACGCCGGCGATGGTGCACACGCTCATCCATCTCAAGCACTTCTTGATCTCTTTACGATTGAACAGGCAAAAGATCAGATCGACGGACTTAAAATCGCTATCGTTGGTGATATTCTTCATAGTCGAGTTGCAAGATCGGATATTGTTGGAATGCTTAAATTAGGCGCAGAAATTCATATTGCCGGACCGAAAACGCTTTTGCCAAGATTTTTAGACTTTGACGGCGTTAAAATTCACGAACGCGTTGAAGATGCGATTGAAAATGCTGACGTTATAAATGTTTTGAGAATACAACTTGAAAGACAGCAAGCCGGATTATTTCCTTCAATGAGAGAATATGCAAGAATTTTCGGGATCAATGATGAACGCTTGAAACTTGCAAAAGATGACGTTTTGATCTTGCATCCGGGTCCGCAGAATAAAGGATTAGAAATTTCAACGTCCGTAGCTTATGGCAATCATTCAGCGATAAGAGATCAAGTACAAAATGGCGTTGCGATCAGAATGGCACTTTTGACATTAACATTGACAGGTAAGAAGCAAAACAATTAATAAAAGGTGAGATTTTATGGCAAATAATTTAAATCTAAATATTTTTTCTAACTTTGCAACGACTGGCACTTCTCTTAACTTGATAAAATGTATTGAAGCCTTTGATTTTGGTTATAATAACATTTACATTCTTGACGAAGAAGGCAGCTATACCGGCTTTGCAGTAACAAAAAAGAGTTTTAAAAAAATTTGGCAGAGTATTGATGATAGTTTAGTCAGCGTACCTGGAATAGATGATCAGTCAAATGATCAAGCAATGCTACAAAAGATATTGAAAATTATTCAGGACAATCCCAGCTTAAATGAAATTCCACTTTTAAAGAATAATCAAGTGAATTCTGTTGTAACACCAGCTATGCCAAAATCAGCTAAAGGCTTTGAATGGAAAAATATTAGTGATGTAAATTTGTTGCCGGAAGTTCGTAATTATAAAAAAATATATCTTTCTTCCTTGGAGAATCAAGATATATCGAATTTTTATAATTGCTGGAGTACAAGATTGCCATTAATTCCTCTTGGTAATGATAATCTTATGCAGGCGATTAATGATCCTGACAGCCTTCTGATTTATTCTGAAGATTTATTTCCAGAATGCAATAAAATCAACATCATTAAATTTTGGGATAAATTGGTAATTTATGCGTTAAATCAAATGGTTAATTTTTGTTATATCAGTAAAAATTTCGCAAGCGTTAAGCAAAATGAATCGAATAATCTTGCATTTTACATTCAGAAATTCGATCAAGGTTTTCACACAGTTAGCATTATAGATGAAAATAATAATTTTATTGAATGTGTTATGCGATCGACTTTTCGTGATGACTTTCCTAAAAAAAATTTTCGCAGATGGAATAACTTGTACATAGACAATTTAGAAAATGAAGAGCAGCTAAAATTTGAGATTGCTAAATGGTGTTTTGGAACTGCAAGGCGAGAACTTCCAATTTTGATTAATGGCAAAATTACTGCTTCTGGTCGATTAGGCAAAGTTTCTTCAATCTTGCAAGATAAAGAAGAAATTTTTCCGCCAATTTACTGGGATATAATTAACGATGAATCAGCAAAAGAATTTTTTGGTGACAAGAAAAAAATTTTGATCTCTTCAATTTATGGCAATCTTGAAGGTTTTTATGAGCGTTTCAAAAATATGCTTGATATTACTATCTTTGATGATAAGATTTTAGAAAAATATCTTGCTGGTGAATTTGATATGCTGATTTACGGAGCTGAAGTTTGGTCTGAGACTCCAACAATGAAATATTTGGCTAAAGATATTTACACATTTATGTTAAATATTCAAGTCCGTCGTTATCTTGAGAGCAAAAATATATCATATTATGTTGTTGGATATAAAGGAACACCAATAGTTAACATAAATCAAAAGATCGAATATATTGAAACAAAAGTTAAGTCTAAAACTATTTTTGGCGGAATTTATGACGACTATAATATCTTTGCCGATGCACATAATGAGGATATTTGGAATTTAACAGGCGGAATTAGACGTACTGTTGGAAATCCCAAAAAATTTGAGCGTACTATACATATTTTCGGACCTTGTCTTGCAACTGGATGGTTTTCTAAGGATTCTGCAACAATAGAAAGTATATTGCAGCGTAAAATTAATCAGAATAACATATCTTGCAAGGTTGTCAATTATGGATATCGTGCAGCACTTACTTCACGAGATATAAATTTATTTTACATTCTAATGGATAAAAATTTCCATGAAGGTGATATAGTCATTTTGCTTGGCATCCTTGAAAAAAATATTCCGCAGAATGAAAATAATAATCACTTTTATATTGAAGATATATTTAATCGTTTTGAGATAAGAGATCGAAAAATTTTTGCTGATCAATATTTGTTTCATGTCAATTCAGAAGGCGATGAAGTAATAGCAGAATTTCTATGGGAAAAATTATATGATAAATTATCAGAAAAATTAGATCAACCACAAAATTTAGTTCGATCGTTTTTCGATAATATTGCCCCCCCCCCCCCGCCGTTATTTAAATATGAATCCAGCACTGAAAAGTTATCTTATTTCGCTTAAAAAAGAATGCGTTGATTATAAAAAAATCGGCGCAATAGTTATGAATTGCAATCCGTTTACTCGCGGACATCGTTATTTGATTGAACAAGCCTTGAAACTCGTTGAATTTCTTTATATCTTTGTTGTTGAAGAAGATAGTTCAGATTTTTCATTTAAAGATCGATTTGAGATCGTCAAGTCTAATTGTGATGATCTCAAAAATGTTAGAGTTCTGCCTTCGGGCAAATATATGATTTCAAGTGTAACATTTGCGGAATATTTTCAAAAAGATGATTTACAGGGACAGCAGACAATGATTCCATCAATGGACATTAGATTATTTGGACAAGCCATCGCACCAACTTTGAATATAACTAAAAGATTCGTTGGCGAAGAGCCATTGGACAGCGTGACACGTCAGTATAATGAGGCAATGAAAGATATGCTGCCGAATTATGGCATTGAATTAATCGAAATACCTAGATTAGAACTTAATGACGGTGAACCGATAAATGCAACGAAAGTTAGAAAATTAATTTTAGATGGTGATCTTAAATCTTGTGAAACTTATTTGACAATACCAACTTATTTGTATATTAAAAAGAATTTTAAACGTATTCGTAAGGCTTTAAATAAAAAATAAATTGGAGGATATTAAATGAATAGTAATATAAAGCGTGCAGTTCACATTGAAAAACTCAAATCGAAAATCTCAACAACACTTTTGATTCACGGCGGAAGAGTGATTGATCCTGCAAATAATTTTGATAAGATCGCTGACGTTTTGATCGTTGACGGAAAGATCGCCGCAGTCGGTGAAGTTACAAATTTTGAAACGCACGATGAGATCGACGCAACCGGAAAGATCGTAACGCCCGGATTGATTGATATGCACGTTCACCTTAGGGAGCCCGGTCAAGAAGCGAAAGAAGATTTTTTCAGCGGATCAATGGCGGCGGCTGCCGGTGGTTTTACGACGGTTGCAACGATGCCGAATACTTCGCCGGTTGTTGATACTTCTGCACTTGTCAGAGCTATGAAAGAACGTGCCGAAGAAGTTGGAATTATCAATATTGAAATTATCGGTGCTGTTACTAAAGCGCAAAAAGGGTTAGAACTTGCCGAAGTTGGTGATATGATCGAAGCCGGTGCAGTTGCTTTTTCTGACGACGGTCATTTTGACAGCAATGCAAGAGTTTTTTTAAATGCACTTGATTATCTTCATACTTTCAATAAAGTGATCATTTGCCACGAAGAAGAAACAACTTTATGTGAAGGCGGCGTAATGAATGAAAGTCCGCGATCAGCTTTATTAGGTTTAAAAGGTCGTCCGACTGTTGCTGAAGATATTGCAGTTGCTCGTGATGTTCTTCTGGCTGAATATACCGGCGGACGTGTCCATATTGCACATATTTCAAGTGCCGTTGCTGTCGATATTGTTCGTCAAGCTAAATTGCGTGGCGTTAAAGTTACTGCTGAAGTTACGCCGCAACATTTAACTATGACTGATGAACTTGTTGATCCGACTGATTCGGCAACAAAAATTAATCCGCCGTTGAGAAGTCGTAAAGATATAGTTGCTTGTTTGAATGGTTTACTTGACGGAACGATTGACATTATTGTAACTGATCATTCACCTCACGCTCCGGAAGAAAAAGATCGTGAATACATTTATGCTCCGAGCGGCTTTCCGGGTCTTGAGACTTCATTAGGTATTCTTTTAACTGATCTTTATCACAACAAAAAAATTGAATTGCCTGATCTGATCGCTAAAATGACAAGTCAGCCTGCAAAGATTTTCGATCTCAATGCCGGTTCACTTTCGATCGGTCGCAATGCTGATCTTACGATTATTGATCCTGATCTTGAATGGATCGTTGACGAAAAGAAATTTTATACACGTGGATCACATTCGCCATTCATCGGACGTAAATTAAAAGGTCGTGCGATCGGTACGATCGTTAATGGTAATTTGATCGAAACGAATCAAACACTTGTATCACTCGTTCATTGTGATTAAATTCAAACGAAAAAATTTTTTAAATTAATGCAAAAAAATAAATCCGTTGATCTGATTGATCAGCGGAAATTTTTTTATTAAATTATTTTCTTTCAAGTTGTCTTCTTGTCATTTCTTGCACTAATTCAACTGCGCCGCGTCCTAAACCTGTCTCACGTGCAATTTCTTCAACGCTTTTACCTTCAAGCAGCATATTTTTGATTTTGATCGAATCAGAAACACGATCATTATTTTTGTTAGTGTCTTTTGTTGAAGAATCATCAGTAGCAGGACGACGATCAGATCGATCAACAGATCGCCTTGAATCGATTTTAACCGGCTCAGAAGTTTCAACAACTGTTGATCGTTGATTCGATTTCGCAGGAACAACAATAGATCGACGATCAGGAACTCTTTCCGTCGATTTCGTTTTAGATTCTTCAGCCGCCATAGATTTTTCAAGCACTTTTTCAAAACTTTTTTCGCCGGAATTTTCCATTTCTGCGCTTGCCTTCTCAAGTGCCTTTTTCATCTCGGCTTTATCCATTTTCGGCTTAACTGTCGGCGTTGCAGCAGTTGATTTTGTTGTCGTCGACGTTGAATTTGAATTTACATTTAAATTTGAAATTGAAGACGTTGGTGAACTTGAAGGAGTTGAAACTGTTGACGTTCGACGGCTTGACAATGGTGGCGGCGGAGAGATCGGTGAAGGTACATTCGGTAAAGGTGTTGACATCATCGGCGGCGACATTATAGGATTCATCATCGGAGTCATTGGCGTTGACATAGGCATCATTGTCGACTGCATAGGTATTTGCATTTGCATAGGCATTTGTACTTGCATAGACATTGCAATTCTTTTTTCTGCCGCTTCTAATTTCCTTTGCAAATCTTCAACTGTTTCGCTTGCCTCTTCCAATTTGCTTAATAAATCCCTAATTTCTGTTGATTGTCCTTCACTGCGCTTGAGTAATTTTTTTAATTCTGCAACGCGACCTTCTAAAACTGTTCGATTTTTTTCGGATTCATCAAGTAAATCTTCTAAATTTGAAACTTGATTTTCCATTCGTCCGATAACTTCATTAGCAGTTTTTTCCAATTCACTTTTTAATTTACCTGTAGACTCTTCAACTTCTCGTCGTTCTTCAACGTTTTGCCTTCGTTTTTTGCCTTGATTCCAAACAACGAATAACATTACTGCACCAACGGCGATCAGCAAAGCCATTACTTCTGTAATCATTTATAATTTTCACAACCGTTATAGAGAAATATCTAAATGTCGACCACGCATCGGATCGATCGCAAATTTTTCTTTCGGCTCATCATCATCTTGATGGCGTTGTCTTGCATTACGCTGATAACCACCATTGCGGCTTTGACGTTCCGGATCATCTTTGATCTTTCCGCCTTCAGGATTATCTTTATTTTTAACTTGCTGCTGTTTAAGTTCATCTTCTTTCTTCTGCTTCATCGTCTCAAAATCTTCTTGATGAGCCACAGCGTGATTCATATTCTGATGCATTTGTGATGCCTCATTAGACGCAGGATACATCATCTGCAAATTAACAGGCATAATATCCATTACTATTTCACCTCCGGTTGAATTTAAAATAATTTATTTAAAAATTAATATCAAAAATTCAATAATCATTTTACTTCTAAAAGTTCAATCAGTCCTATTGAATTACTGTACATAAAAACTACTTGTCGATTTTCAATAGCCGGTGCAACTTGCGGCTCACGAATTAATAAAAAGCCTTCCGCTTGAAGCTCCAAAATTTTTTCTTTAAAATCTTGACACTCATAGCAAATATGATAAGGAATGCTACCAAGTGATCTTAAACGTTTTGAAAAAAGTTCGCAACCTTGAGCAGGAGTAATCAATTCAATTCTCGTCCCTCCACTTACTATTTCATTTTTAATTGTATTAGTGGGATTAAACTCTAAGAATTGAATAAAAATTTTTCTTTTCTCATCAAATATTAAAGAAGATGAAACAACGTAACCTAATTTTTGAAAATCAGCAACAGCGTCATCGATATTATTTACTAAATAACCAACGTGATGAATTTTCATAAATTGTTCTCCCAAAAAATAAATGTCTGAAAGATTCAAATCAAAAATGCTTTACGTAAACTTCTTGAATAAAGTGAACTTTGTAACCAAACATTTCATGTAAATGCAGTGAAGACAAATTATTAGACGAAACAGACGTATAAAATTTTTTATAGCCATTATTAACATCCATTAATAGTGCAGAAAAATAAATATTTCCACCTATATGAAAATTTTGATATTCTTTATATAATCCTGCCAGCAAGTCAAATACAGAAAATTTATCATATCGACGCAAGGAAAAACCTATACTTTTGCCTTCAACCATTACACGAAAAAGCCCGGAACCTCTATTAACTTCATCTTTAATCCAATTTGCATAACGAACATTAGCTATATCCAAACTGAAATTTTTATCTAAAGCAATTCGATCCGTATAAAAAATACCTTTATGCACTTCATTTAAAATCTCTTCTATTTCTCGTTCATCATTCACTTTTTTAATAACAGTATTTTCAAATATACTATCATATTTTGCTAAGAAAAATTTAATATCTTCCCTCACAGCTTTCAATTTGATTTGTGTTTCGATGTGCAAAAAGCCTTTGTTACATAACATATTTCCAATATAAGGATTACCTGTAATTACTTTTATAACCATATAATTAGGTTTATATTTGCTTTTAATCTGCTCAATACTCAAAAAAATATCATTCAAATTTTTATGTAAATCTTCTTTTTCTAATTCGACTTCTATTGTATTTTGTCCCAAATTTTTAAATTCCCAAATTGCATCAATAATTTTCATATATACCTTCTCCATCCTATCATCAAATTTAAGCTACAAATGAATAGGTTGGATAGCGT
>JAFUZV010000203.1 GCA_017476425.1 Selenomonadaceae bacterium | reverse complement strand
TCAGTACAACCGGCTTGAGTTTGATAATCAGGTAAAGTCATAGTCAATTCAGGATTCATAATCGCAAATTTAGCACGTGAAAGATCATTGCTGTAGCCACGTTTCTCACCGGTTTTTTCATTAGTGATAACACAGCTGTCACTCATTTCACTGCCTGCCGCTGCTATCGTCAATACTACACCGATCGGCAAACATTTTTTTGCTTGACGTTGACGTGAATGAAGTTCCCAAACATTTTTATCAGGCTCAGCAAGTGCATAAGCGATCGCCTTTGATGAATCGATAACTGATCCGCCGCCAACTGCAAGAATAAAATCAACGCCTTCACGCTTGCCAAGTTCGACACCTTCAAGGACTTTTGACAAATGAGGATTCGGCACAACGCCGCCTAATTCAACGTAAGAAATATTTTCAGCGTCAAGAGATTTTTTAACGCGATCGATTAAACCGGATTTAATTGCACTTTTGCCGCCGTAGTGAATCAAAATTTTTTTACCGCCGAAGTTTTTAATTTGTTCACCGACTTGATTTTCAGTCTGTTTACCAAAAATAACTTTTGTCGGTGCATAATAATTGAAATTAAACATTTTATTTCACCTCGCAATTATAATATCTCAATTAAAAATTTTTTCAAGACAAGGTTGATCAAAATGAGCAGAAAAATTTTATTAGTTGCATTGATAGCAATTTTTATAGGTTACGTCGGCTGGACTTTTTCAGAATCAGTAACTCCTTATGTCAGCATTGCTGAAGCTGAGGCATCAAAAAATAATGTTCAAGTTAAAGGTCTTCTTGATAAAAATTTTCAACCTCAACAGATCGATGAGAATTTTAATTTTGTTCTTCGTGATGAGGAAACGAATCAAACAATGGCGGTTAAATATCACGGCACTAAACCCGATCAATTTGATTCTGCTTATCACGTTGTGGCGATCGGCAAATATAATTCTGATGATAAAACTTTTCACGCAAATAAATTATTAATTAAATGTCCGTCAAAGTATGAAAACGAAATGAGGAATGATTAATTTGAAATTTTTAATTTTGTTGACAGCAATAATTTTCGGAGTGATTAATATTAATGTTGCTAATGCGTCAACCTTCAAAGAAATTTCAATCACTGAATTAAATGATGTTTGGATCGGCAATGCACAAGATGATAAGGCTAAAACCGGCGTAACAGTTGCGATCTTTCCGAAAGGTGCTGCAGTTGGTGTTGATATTAGCGGCGGTGGTTCGGCTTCTCGTGAAACGCCGGTTATTTCTCCGACGACTAATCCAACGCCGGTTAATGCTATCGTTCTTGCAGGTGGATCAGCTTATGGACTTGCTGCAAGTGACGGCGTTATGAATTGGCTTGAAGATCACAAGATCGGTTATGATACTCGTGTTGCACTTGTTCCGATCGTTGTTCAAAGTGATATTTACGATCTTTCTTATGGCAGTTTAAAAATTCGCCCTGATTCTAAGATGGGTAAGTTAGCTTGTGAAGCGGCTAAACGTCGTGAAGTGATCAAAAGCGGATCATTTGGTGCAGGTACAGGTGCAACCGTTGGTAAACTCTACGGAATGGATCGATCGATGAAGTCCGGTTTAGGCGTTTATGCTGTTGAGATCGGTGATATTAAACTTGCGGCGATCGTTGTTGTTAATGCACTCGGTGACGTTTATGATGAGCGTAACGGACAAAAGATCGCCGGACTTTTGACTGAAGACAGAAAAAATTTTGCTGATACTCGTGAAGAACTTTATAAGTTGACAACTCAAACAGATTTATTCAATAGAGAGAATACAACAATCGGAATGATTATCACTAATGCTGCTTTTGATAAGACACAACTCACAAAAATTTCTTCAATGACTCGTAATGCTTACGCTCGCAGTATTAAACCAGTTGGAACTTTAGCCGACGGCGATACAATTTACGCTGCGTCGATCGGTAATGTTAAAGCTGATTTGAATATGATCGGTACTCTTGCAAGTGAAGTTATGTCTGAAGCTATTCGCCGTGCTGTTTTATCTTCAAAAATGAATGATTCAGAATACCTTGCAAATTGTTGGCATCAATAATTCAAAATTACCCATTACCCATTAACAATTACACATTATTAAAGGTGGTGATGATTATTGATCGGTAATTCGTTACTCGGCTTGTCATTGATAATATCGCTTGCAGTTATCCGGACTTGTTCTCAAAAAATTCCTTCAGTTGATCTTGTAAAAAAATTTTCGCTTGCCTCAACAATACTGATCTGCTTAGCAAGTTTGTATCTATGGATTTTGATCTTGACGGATAATTTCACTTTTGCATATGTTGCAAGTTACTCTTCAAAAGAATTGCCGACGATCTTCAAAATCTCCGCTTTTTGGGCAGGTCAACAAGGATCATTTCTGCTTTGGTTATTATTCCATTCAATCGCCGGAATAATTTTAGTTAAAAATAAAACTTTCGCCAAAACTTTAGCAGTCTATTATTTCTTGCAAGTGCTGTTGATAATTTTAGTCCTCGCCAAAAGTCCATTCGTAATAAGTGAAGTT
>JAFUZV010000202.1 GCA_017476425.1 Selenomonadaceae bacterium | reverse complement strand
TGCCTGGCTGATAACCGGAGCGGTCATAAATGATTCTTCGGTTTTGGTCATCATTCGTTTATACCAGGCTTTGTCGGCGTTATGCATAAGTTTATAGCCGTTATGGGTGTATCCGTGAGTGTCGCCGCTACCGTCTAATTTTGCCCAACTGACGCTGTCATAGACTCCGGGATAATTTTTATCAGCGATTTGAAGTCGATAAACATTATTTTGATTTAACATTTCAACATTCATTGATTTAGCAGCAACGTTATTAGCGGCGGCTTGAGTTTCAAGCATTCTAGCATTAAGCCAAGTGCTGATTGTGTCACTTACTTCACGAGTAGTATTGAGGCTGCTAGTTATGATTTGTTCTGAAAATGTTGATCCCATATATTTGAAAATTACACCTGAAAGAACACATAAGCCTATCACGACGATCGGCAAGACGAGTAACAAAATTTTTCCTTTAACAGTTCTTGCATTCATTCTGATCACCTCGAAGAAAAAAATTTTTCATATTATACCACATTAAAAGGGCTTTTGTTAAATAAAAATTTGCACGGTAAATTTCTTTGTGATATTATAATTTTTAATTGATAATGTGTAATTGGCAATGGGTAATTTTAATTCATTGCTGATTTTTTAGAGGATGGATCAAAATGAATCATTCAAAAATATTTAATTTGCTGATCGTTTTAATGTTAACTTTATTGATCAGCGGTTGTGGAGGTGGCAGAAGTGGAGTTGCATATATGAGTAATGATGATGATGATTTTTTTTGCAGTCTAATCAGAGGAGAATTTAGAAGACTTGCTGAAGAAAAAAATTTGAAAGTTGAATACTACGACGCAAAAGAAGACATTAATATTCAGATCGATCAGATGAAAGACGCAATCAGTCACGGTGTTAAGACGATCATTTTAATTGCTGTTGATGATAATTTGATTATGCCGAGTGTCAATCTTGCAAATAGAGAAAGTATTAATGTTATCGTTCTCAATCGTAATATTAAAGCCGGACAATATCACAAAGTTTTATCAGATGAATATGAAGCCGGAAAATTACAGGCAGATTATATGATTAACACTTTGCCGCAGAATGCTAAAATTGTTTACCTTGAAGGCACAAGTAATCAACAAAGTTCCATTAAACGTTTAGAAGGTTTTCGTAATGAATGCTTAAATAAACGAACAGATATTGAACTTTTAGATATTCAAGACGGAAATTATTCAAAGTCTGAGGCAATGAAAATAACTTCATTATGGCTATCAATATTTCCGAAGATCGACGCGGTGATTTGTGGTAACGATCAAATGGCACTTGGTGCGATCACTGCGCTTAAATTAGCAAATCGTCTTGAAGGTTGTCAAGTTGTTGGAGTTGATGCAGTCGATGAAGCATTAAAGGCGATTGAAAAAGGTGAAATGGTTCAGACAATTAAACAAGATGCAATAGCTCAAGCTAATGGTGCTTTGGAATTAGCATTAGCAGCTGAAAACAATCAAGAACTCCGTGATATAATAATTCCATTTGTTTCAATAACTAAAGACAATCTGACACAATACCTAAGAAGGTGATGAAATGAAATTAAAAATTTTGTTATTGATAACGATAACTTTTATAATAAGCGGTTGCGGCGGCGTTGGAAGTCGATCCGGTGTTGCTTATTTCTCTTTTGATAATGCTGACTTCTTCGGTTCGATCATTCGTGAAGAATTTAAAATCAACGCTGAAAAGAATGGTTTGAAGGTTGATTATTACGACGCTAAAGGTGAAATAAATGTGCAAATTGATCAAATGAAAGAAGCGATCAATAAAGGCGTTAAAACGATAGTGC
>JAFUZV010000201.1 GCA_017476425.1 Selenomonadaceae bacterium | reverse complement strand
CTTTTGAGTGTCTGCGATGACGGCTGGTCCGGAGCATCAAATATTGCAACTCTCAAATCAAATAATCAAGTCCTTGACGGCGATATTTTAGTTGGCAGTGATTCAACGCTTTATCTTAATGTCTCTGATTCTTCAACATTAAAAGGATCAATCAGCGGAAAAATCAGCAATGCAAGCGGCTCATCTGTTTCGACTTCTCTTGGTACTGTTAATGTTACTCTTGATTCAAGCAGTAAATGGTATCTTGAAGAAAATACATATATTTCTTCATTCAGCGGAACAGCGGCGAATGTTATCACCGGCAGTTATAAACTTTATGTAAATGGTACAGCACTCAGCGGAACTTCAACGAGTGATAGCGGTAGTTCAGACGATACTTTGACTTCCGGATTAACTTATAATTCAGCAAAGACAGCTGTTACAGTCGATTCAGATTATGATGAAGCAACGCTTTCAAGTTACGAATCAACAGTTGTAACGATCGATGCGTCAAGCAGATCAACGGCACTTGCAATTATCGGCAATGCTAAAGCAAATGTTATCAGCGGCGGCAGTGGAGCAGATACAATCAACGGCGGTAAAGGTGCTGATACTTTGACTGGTAATGGTGGTGCTGATGTATTCCTTTACGCAAGCGGCACAGGTAACGACGTTATTACTGATTATGTCAGCGGCACGGATAAGATCAAAATCACTTCCGGATCAATTTCTAAATCAACCGTCAACGGATCAGATGTTGTCTTGACAATCGGTAGCGGTAAACTTACAATTAAAAATGCTAAAGGCAAGACATTAAATTTAATTAATTCAGCCGGAACTGAGTCAACAACGGTGATCGGAACGTCAACAAGTGAAGATGATCCTGAAGCTGTGATTGTTACAAATAGCACTTCAGCGACAGTAACTGTTGACTCTTCGATCAAGACTATTGATGCCTCAACAAGAAGTAAATCTGTAAAAATCACCGGCAACTCATTGAACAATACTATTTTCGGCGGTACTGGTGTCGATACGATTAATGGCGGCTCTGGAAATGATTCGATCATTGGAAGTTCTGGTAATGATAAACTTTACGGTGATGAAGGCAATGATTCAATTTATGGCGGCGTTGGTAATGATACATTAAACGGCGACGCTGGTAATGATTATTTGAGTGGCGACGCTGGAACTGATAAACTTTACGGAGGCGATGGTGCAGATACTTTAGCCGGTGGAAAAGGCAACGATTCATTAACCGGCGGAAATGGTGCAGATGTATTCGTTTTTGGTACTGGTGACGGCACTGATGTAATTCTTGATTATGAGCCCGGCACTGATAAAATAAAAATTTCTTCGGGATCAATTACTTCTTCGTCAATCAGCGGCAACAATACAATTTTCAAAATCGGCAGTGCAAAACTCACGGTTAAAAATTCTGCAGGCTCGGCGATTGATATTGTAGACGCTGACGGCAATGAAACTTCTCAAACTTATGGAATGTTGACTTATAATTCAGCTAAAACTTTGTTGACAGTTAATAAATCTTTCACAGGTACACTTGATTATACTGATTATGCAAGCACGGTCACGAAGATCAACGCCTCAAAAGTTACTAATTCTATCTATGCTATCGGCAACGCTAAAAATAATTCAATCAAAACCGGTACTGGTGATGATACTCTTGACGGCGGATCAGATGGTAATGATACACTCACCGGCGGTAAAGGTTCAGACGTTTTCATTTATAGAGGTGGCAATGATTTAATTACTGATTATACAGCCGGTGAAGACACAATTAAAATTGCCAGCGGAACGATCGACACTTATGCAATTAAATCTTCAAATGTTGTCTTGACGATCGGTGATAATACGTTGACGATCAAGAATGCTAAGAATAAAG
>JAFUZV010000200.1 GCA_017476425.1 Selenomonadaceae bacterium | reverse complement strand
TGCAAAGCCTAAGATCGCTGTTTGTGCAAAGCCGGTTATCGCCGCGCCGATTCTTCCGAATATCGTCACGCCGTTTGCGCCGACTAAGCCGAACGATAACGCTAATGACGTTAAGCCCGTTTTCAATGCCGCCATTGCCGCTGTTCCGTTTCCGGCTAACACCGTCATTATCGTTGTCGCTTTCGCTAACCTTGCAAACGGTATCAATAAAAATGTTCCTAGACTTCTCAACGGTGACAACATTGCATTTAAAGACATTAACGCAACATTTTTCAAGACGCTAAATCCCGTACTGAGTGCCGCCAACTTCGGTGCTAATAACGCAGTGAACGATGTTGCCGTTGCTAATTGTGCACCGATCGGAGCTAAAAAGCCAACGAGTTTACCGAAAACCGTTAAACTTGCACCGAGTGTTAAAATTGCGCCTGTCATTGCAACAAAGCCCATTGAAATTTTTAATATCGTCGTTAATGTCCCGTTGTCAAGTTGCATAAACCTCTTTATCAACTGCGTCACTCCGTCGATCAGCGGCGTTAAAAGCGGCTCTAATGCTTTGCCGATCTTATGGACGAAAGCGTCAAAGGTTGACATCATCAATTTAATTTTGCCGCCGAACGTTGCTTGCATTGCGTCAAATGCCGCTTCGCTCTTACCTTTAAAAGATTGAAATTTGTCTGCAATTCCCTTTAAATCCGCCTCAGTTGCACTTGTCGACAGCATTTTTCTTGTAACGTCATCGCTTGCCGCGTCACCAAAAAGTGACTTCATCAAGCCTTGACCTTGTTTAAAATCCATTCCCTTAATTCGTTCGTGGAGTTCTTTCACTATGTCGATCATCGGGCGCAATTTGCCTTTTGAGTTTAAAGCCTCAACGCCTAACGCTTTCAACTTGTCAGCACTGCCGCCGACATTTTCCTGTAGTCTGACAGTTGTCGCCGTTGCATTTTCCATATCTTTGACAAGTTTATTCAACTCTTTGATCGCGTCGTCGGACTTCAAAACTTTTGACAAGCCAGGTAAGGCATACATACCGAACACTTTTTTAAGTATCGGCGATAAATCTGCGTCTGACATATTTTTAACCGCGCCGCTTAATTCCGTCACAATATCAACCATCGATCGCATTTTGCCGTTATCGTCAAAAACTCTTACGCCTAACTTTGCCAACTTGTCAGCCGCACCATCAGTATCAGCCGCCAATCGCATATAAGCATTTTTTAACGTTGTACCAATATTGCTTGCACCTATGCCATTGTTAGCAAACACGCCCATCAATGCTGTTACTCTTTCGATCGATTCGCCAAAACTCGCCGCAACGTTGCCGCCACCTTGTAACGCTATTGCAAATTTATCATAACTCATTTTTGACTTGTTACAAGCCGCTTGAATTACGTCTGCTACTCTTGACGAATTCGCCGCAATATCGCCAGACTTCATATCCCAAATTGACATTGCATTAGTCATTACATCCGAAACAAGCCCGATATCTGCGCCGCTTGCTTCCGCCGCCATTCCGATCGCTTCGATCGTGCCTTTAATCATTTGAGTATTAAAGCCGCCTGCCGCTAACTTCGCCATTGCTTTTGACGTTTCATTGATCGTCATCGGTAATTTACTACCAACATTGATCGCCACATCTTCAAGTTGATGCAACTCTTCAGCACTTGCTCCGGCTATGTGCGCCGTTCTCATTATCGAGTAAGAGAAGTCAGCGAATTGTTTCGCCGCATAACCGATTCCGGCGGTGATACCCGTTGCAACCGGCATCATCGCTTGTCCTATTCCGCTGATCGTCGAGCCCATTCGCTTGATCTCTGCTGACGCTTTCACCGCCGTTCGCTGCGTTTCGGTGAGTTGTTGCCGTACTCTTGTAAGATTCGGCGTAAACGAATCTTTTAATCTGAGTATACAGTCGATTATTGCTGACACAACAACACCACCTTTCTTTTTTACTTATTCTTTGATTTTAAATGTCTAAGTTTTGCCGCGCAGCTTTTGGAACAGCATTTGGTTTTATTATCCGAACGAGTTTTAAATTCTTTGCCGCAAAATTCACACTTTGCAATTCTATAATAATACTTTCTGCCGTTACGTTGCCGAAATGCTTTCTGTGCACAAGCGTGACTACAATACTTTTTATGAGGATTCCATTTGTGTGATTTTATTGGCTTACCACACACCACGCAATTTTTACTTATTTCGCCGGCTTCTTGTCGCTTCTCTTGATAACCTTCAACCAGCTTCGATCTATTAAATCTTCTGCTACAATTTTGACTGCAAAAACTTTGTATGCTTCTTTTTCTTACTCTTGCCATAAAAGTTTTACCACAAGCAGGGCAAATTCTTTCGACTCTTTCTTGCTGGTGATGTTTCTTTTGATGCTCTGATTTAGTCAACATTTCTAAATTTCTAAGTTCATTATTAGAAGGATCAAAGTCAATATGATGAATTTCATAGCCTTTAGGGATAATACATTTTTGACCTTCTTCATAAATTGTTTTATGCAAATATTCCGTCCTTGAATAATGACCCGAAGAATCTCTTCTATACAAATGACCTTTAAAACTAACGTGCTTTTCATCAACATACTCAACTTTTGGGATTTCCGTTTTCGGTTCTCCAAGCACTGTTGTTATTGCCTCTTGTGTCTTTTCGTTCATCTGCGGAATTATCGCCAACAAATGTGCTCTTGCTTCTTCAATTTTCATAGCAATCACTCCTTGACTTTTTATTAAGTGATCGCTACAATATAAATGACCTGTGGCGACCACTGTGTTTTTAGTTTTGATTGTCATTTAAACTTTAACACAAATGGAGCTACAGGTCAATTTATTTTTTGTATGCTTCGTCAATTTCCTTTTGCTCTTTTAGCCGCTGATCTATCTCGTAAGCAATATAAGAATAAAGTATCCTCTGTTCGCCATCGCCCATTTGATAAAACTGCAGCGGCGTTATATTATGCCACAACCATAAGTAATATTGACGCTGAATTTCAGCATCATTTTCAATTAGTTTTTTATTTCTGCGTCAATTTGTACCTGATTCATTTCTATGCCGCTGAGTTCCGTTATTTTCGCCGCTATGTCATTTAACTCACCGGCTGTAAATAAACTTTCAACGATTTTAGGCGGCTCCGGCTCGTGAAATTTCTCTTGCAAGCGGGTATCTCTGAAATTCGGATCGACCGTGCCTTCAATGATCACGTCAAATAACATTGACATTTCATCTTTTACTCGCCGATCTTTGACCTTCTGCCATTTCTTCTTCTGCTCATTGTATTCTTCGATCTCTACTTCTTCACTGTGAAAGTCAATCAAATCACGATATTTTTTTAATTTTATGCCTTTGAGTTGCATTTTAAAAGGCTCTCCGATTTTTTCAGAAAGCCTTTTGATCTCAATTTCGCCCGTCGGCATTGCACTTAAATTTTTTACGTCTGCCTGTAAGAGTTTATCAATTAACATTTATGTCACTCACTTTCAACCAGCGGAGTCAATTATTTCATAATCTTCAAATGTGAAGTTGTACTCCTCTTCTGATAACTTTTTGATCGCCCAGTTGATCAAGTCTACACTGTCAACTTGACAATGATAAAGTGCAATTCTTTCATTGCCGATTGCGTCAGGATCAGCTACTTCACTGACGATTGTAAATAATACTTGCTGACCTTGTTTGATCGACGGCGCTAATTTATTTAAAAAGTACGTGCTGACTTTCCAGACCTTAAATGAACCTTTCATAATCCTTCTAATTTACCATTTTAGAAGTACGGACTATCTCTTCAACCTTTACAGGTTGCCGTGCGCTTGGAGCAGTAACTCATCTTCTGCCCTACACCACTACATTCATCGTGGTTAGTCTCTACACTATTAATTTCAATAGCACGGTATTACCCTTAATGGCGGGCTTCACCGTTAGCCTTTTTAAAGACACCTCTGAGTAATAGAGTTCACACGGTTTTCATCTCATTGTTGCCAATAAGCGGAGCAAATTAGTTACCCTCAAAACCTACAACTTTATAACCTTTATTCATCTTTCGCGCTAAGTTTACTTCAATTTTTTCTGCTGTCAACGTCGCTTTGATCTCCGTGATCTCTGCGATCTGCTGTCCGTCGATCCAGATCATTCCGCGACTGCCGTAAAATACTTGTTTACTGTCTACACTATTCATTATTTTTCACCACCTATTCAATTACGCAATTAATAGTAATATTTTCCATAGCATTCAAGACGCTAAGATCGCAGGCAATAAACACATTTTCGTGCAAATTCAATTCTTTGATCTCCTCGTCGCTCATTGATTCGACTTCGTCACGTGTGTTTAAGCCGTTTGCTACTCGCCAAGTCTTTACCGCCTCAATATCAATATAAGCAGTGTTTTGACCTACTTCCAACAAGCCCTCAGCCTCTAAGGTTTTAAAGTATTCATCAATAGCACTAACCAACAAAGCGCGGTTGCTTGATGAATTTGCATACTTGCCAATATAATTATCTGACGCGGTTTTCTTAATATCATCGTGAATCATATCAAGAATATCAACGATCTTTGCAAATTTAAAATCGTCGCCTTTGCCGTCGTACGTCGTTACAAATGAATTTATTCCGCGTGCAACTTTGATCTGGTTGCCGTCATTAAAGAAGAAAAATTCACCTTTCCCGATTCGGCTGTCCATTTCGTCATAAGTATTCGCCTCAACTTCGATCAATTCAGGCAACGGCGCATAAGTGGCTGAAATTGTCATAGGCGTTCCGGCTAAAATTCCGGCAACTCTAGAGCAATATTTAGCCGCCGTATAATTTGCACTTGAGGAGCGAATGATCGTATTTGTGAAATTAATAATGCCTTCGTTGTCAGCATTGCAGTTAGGTAAGACAGCTTTAATTTTGACATCCTTATTCTCACGCATATTCTTGATCCACGT
>JAFUZV010000199.1 GCA_017476425.1 Selenomonadaceae bacterium | reverse complement strand
TGTGTTAGCTTTAGCATTACCGATTAAAATAATATCTTCAGTGCGATCAGAAGCGTCAAGAGTAATGACTGTTGCATCATTAGCAACATTAATCGTTGATCCATCACCATCAACAATATTTAATTTATTAACTCCGAAAGTTTGTTTAGTAACATTACCTTCATCATCAACAAAAGTAATTTTCTTACCTTTGACGTTCTGCAATGTCATTGTATTCTTGCCACTTGTAAAGGTAACATTATTTTTAGCGAAAGCAGTTTTATCGATCGATCCGACGATCGAAACAATATCACCTTCTGCATAATCAGTAATAATATCTTTTCCGGCACTACTAACAAAAGTATCATTTCCTGATCCGCCTGTGAATGTATCATTCTTCGAGCCGCCTATAAATACATTATTATTTGAATTTCCGATAATTTTTATTGCCTTCGTACGAGCTGAGGCATCAATTCCGATAACATCAGAATCAGCAGTATAAGGTGATTTATTTGAATTGTCGAGATAAACAAATTCAATATCGTTATCGTCTTCATTGTCAGTATAAGGATTATCTTCTGGATCACCAATGAAAATATTTTTGCCCTTAGCATCCTTTAAAGTAATTGATCCACTGCCAACTTTAATTATCACGTCATTACCGCTGATTAAAGTTGTATAACTACTGCCGTCAGTAATTTGAATTGTGTCAGTTTCGTGATAATCTTCAACAACATCATCACCATCGCCATTTGCATATTGAATCGTTCGATCATAGATAATTTTGTATGTTGAAGTTACACTATAACCACTACCATCACTATATTTTATGGTATCAGTTTTTACATATTCAGTTGGTGATTCAAAGTGACTTTTAATTGTCTCTTTATTACCTACTAAACCAAAGCCATAGTCTACTGTTATAGTTTGTGTTGAAGAACTCAGGTACAAAAGATCTATGAATGCATTTCTAATTGTATCGTTACCTGCGCCACCCGCAATAGTAATTTTTTTACCAGTAGAATATTCTTCTGCTATCCAAGTTTTCTGTTTACCACTTGAGTTATTAAAAACTTTATGAGTTTCGTGATGTAAAGACTGAATTTCGATTAAATCATTGCCACTACCAGCATTGATTGAGCTTTCATCAAACACTTCTGTTTCTTCTTCATTTTCTTCATCGTCATCATAATCATAGCCATAATTATTATCATAAGAACCTATTATTCTGATCATATCATCGCCAGAACCGCCTGATAGGGTATTTTCTTGAAGCGAGTGAAAGAATTGTATCATTACCGTTTCCGCCACTTATAAACGATTCAGAACACCAATTAATATCTTGGATATAATCGTTACCTGCATCGGCATTGACAGTTGCCATAGTTTTATAAACAAAATCTTCCAATTCTTCGTCGTAATATTCGTAGAAATCAATATTAATAAAATCATCTTCTGAAGTGCCATTTGTTATTTTATCACTATAATTATAACTTCCATCATTTTGCTCATCAAGGAACATTGAATAATTGCTAAAAATTTTTCCATCAAAGAGACGTTTATAGTCGTACTCACCGTTAATTTTAGTTCTGACGGAAAAACCAGGATTAAAAACTCCAACTCCAAGATTCTTAATAGTTATACTGCCTTCACCGATCTTAAAAATATGATCATTACCGTTGACTTCATAACTTGAAATTGTATCATCGAGCAGATCGATTGTTCCATAAAAATAATTATAAATATTGCTGAAAGTATTGATTATTACATCGTTTCCATCGCCATTTTTATATTGAATAAATGCTTGAGCTTCTTCAGAAATATCGATTGTATCATTTCCTTTACCAGTATTGATTGTTACCATTGAATCAAAATATCCAATTTGTTTAAAAATATCATTTCCATTACCGGCATTTATAGATACAGGTACATCACCATTATAATTTCCTATTATCGTATCATTGCCTACACCAGCATCAACGGCAATAGATACCTCTGGATTAACATCATAGAAGTCAAGATAAATAAAATTCGCTTCTTCGTCGCCATTCTCATTGTAAAGAAAATCAGTTACAAAACCGCTATCAGCATGATAAGCATAAGTCGATTCGCCATCAGCATTTTGCACTTCAACCAAATTATCCTTTGTACCTTTAAGTGTAACAATTGTTGTTCCGATTTTAAGAATACCGTCATCACCTTTGACAGAAAATTTAACATCGCTGTCATCAGTGATTTGAATTAAATTATCTCCAAAATTAACAACATCATTGCCATCACCAGATTCAAATTGAATAATTGAACCATAGGCATCAATACTATCATTACCTTTGCCGCCTTTAATGGTATCTTCCAAGCTGCCACCATTTTCAATATAAATAATGTCATTACCCGTGCCACCATTAATGGAAACAAAATCTGAGAAACCCTCCACTTCATCATCACCGTAAGCTATCAAATAATCAAGAGATAAAATAGTATCATTTCCGCCTAAAGCATCGATCGTTACATAACTTGCTTTGTTAACTATGCTGTCTGCACCTGTTGATCCACTTACAAGAGAGTTCTCTTTTGTGTTTACAATTACCATAAAAAATCATCTCCTCCAACAAACAAAGGTTTATCTCGACAAAAAATTTTCCATCGCACCACTCCAATAAAATAAAACAAAATCATTAAATCAAAAAAATTTTTAATAAAAAATCTTAAACCTTATTATACCCCTCCCCCATTTTGTCAAGCATTTTTTAAAAATTTTTTAATAATCTGCGCAATGAAAAATTTTTCTTAATAAAAAATCTCTCGTCAACGATCTCAACGAGAGAAATTTTTTTGTTAAATCGTTATAAAAATTATTTATAAATGATATTGATCCCTAAATTATCAGCGGCTTTGATAATTTCACTCTTCGGCTTTGAATCTGTGATAATTCCGCTGATCGAATCAAGCGCAGAAAAATTATAATTGCCGTCCGTGCTGAATTTTTTAGATTGTGCAACGATATAAGCACGCTTGCTAACTTCAATGACTTTTGCCTTCGTTACGCCTTCATCAATATTATACGTTGAAACACTGTTAGATTTAACGTCAACACCAACTGCGCCGATAAATGCAATGTCCGGCTTGAGTCTTGAAACTAATTCAAGAGTAATTCCGCCGCAAAATCCATCACGGCTTTTATTGATTCGACCACCAACACAAAGTAAATCAATTTTCGGATTGAGTGAAAGAATATCAATTACATCGATCATATTTGTAACGACTTTATATTCACCGTTTGATCGTGCTATAAGATCAGCAAGCGCAATATTGATCGTCGAAATATCCATAAAGATCATATCACTCGGTTGAATGAGTTTAAAAGCCGTTGCAGCGATCTTTCTCTTGGCCTCAACATCAAGCATTCGACGTTTATTAGCCTCTGCAACGTGAATTTTTTCTCTAATTGCAACTGCGCCGCCATAAGTACGTTTTAATTTGCCGTCTTGTTCAAGCGTTCCTAAATCCTTACGAATAGAATCTTCAGTAACATTGAATTTTTCTGCAAGTTCCTTAACCAAAACTTTTCCATTTTCTGCCAACAATTCTAAAATTTTTTCTTGTCGTTCTTCTAAGAACATTGTTTTATCACTTCCAAAAGTATCCAAGTAAAATAATCTCCAAATTTATTATACTACTTTTCAAGCAAAAAAATAAGCGGCTAAACTCATTCAGAGCAAAACCGCTGGTAAATTTATATTAATGTTAGGGTTTATCAATTCAAAATTATTCGTGGTGTTGATTATTATGTTGATTTTCGTCCGGTCTATGATTTTCATTGCGTTGATGATCATAGTCTTCATTTTCACCGTTGTGATGATAGCCTTGACGATCTTCACCGTGATAATTATCGTCACGATGATAGCCATTGTGATCAGAATCTTCATTATGTCTGCGATCGTCGCGATCATTATGTTTATAATCAAAATTAATTTCAGCAGACTTATTTTCGACTTTATTTTTCATATCGCTTGAATTTTTATCGGGTTTTTTGTCCGGCTTCTTATCAGGCTTTTTATCAGGACGATTATTTTCATCCGGTTTAAAATTTTCGTCGCGGTTTTGATCTTTCTGATTAGATTTATCTTTATCGTTAAAATCTTTTGGAGGCGGCGGTGGATTCTGACCGTCTTTATCATTCATATTATTTTTATTGAAATCCGGCGGTGGATTTTTTTTATCTTTTGAATTATTTTCGCTGTCAACTTTAATTGAAACTTCAGCATTTAAATTATTAAGTGCACTAATCGCTTTTGAAGATTGATTGATCAAAACGTCATTAACTTCAACCGGCGCAGCTTGCGTCATAGGCATTGAACTCATTAAACTTACGCCAAGTGCGATTAAAATTTTCTTCATCATTGTAATTACCTCTGTTCTCTGAAAAAATTTGTTTCTTGTTTACGTTCCGAATTATAAACCTTGAAAATTAGATTGTCATTAGAGTAAAATTAAATGTTAATTATTTTAAAAAAAATCTGCCACTAACGAATTAATGGCAGAAAATTTTTTTAGAAAGAAATTTTTACATAAGGACGCTTGAAAGTCTGACAAGTTCAGGATCAAGTGTCTTTTTATTGTAAACTGAATCGAACAGATTAATACTAACAACTTTACCTTCATCAAAGCCGAAGACTACATCAGAAACGCCGGAAATAATTGCAAGTGCTGCACGTTCACCAAGCATTGAGGCCTTCAAACGATCTTCAACAGTCGGTGAGCCGCCGCGTTGAATATGACCGAGAATTGAAACACGAGTATCAATACCGGTTTTTTCTTGCACAACATTTTTAAGACCAACGCCGGAGCAAGCACCTTCAGCAACGACAATAATTGTATAACGACGACCTTTTTGATAAGATTCTACGATCTCTTTGCACATTGCATCAAGATTATATTTAACTTCAGGAACAATAACATATTCAGCACCGCTTGCAACACCGGATACAAGTGCAAGCCAGCCGGAAGTATGACCCATAACTTCAACGATCATTATACGACGGTGAGCCGATGCAGTATCACGAAGTTTATTAATTGCATCAACAGCAGTATTAGCCGCAGTATCGCAGCCGATCGTGTAATCAGTTCCCCAAACGTCATTATCAATCGTACCAGGCAAGCCAACGATCGGAATGCCGCCTTCACGTGAAAGCATTGATCCGCCGGTTAATGAGCCGTCACCACCGATAATTACAAGTCCTTCAATACCGTGCTTGTTGAGATTGTCAAGACCTTTTTTACGACCTTCAACAGTTTTAAATTCTTTACAGCGAGCAGTACCTAAGAATGTGCCGCCGCGTTGAATGAGATCGCTGACACTTCTTGAATTGAGTTCAACAATTTCATCAGCAAGCATACCTTTATAGCCGTTGTAGATACCGAAAACCTTAACGCCTTCATAAAGTGCAGTACGAACGACTGCACGAGCCGCAGCATTCATTCCGGGACTATCTCCGCCGGAAGTCATAACCGCTATAGCCTTCTTGATCATAAATCTATCCTCCAATCTAAAGTTAGGGCTCAGTTGTTAAGGCTTAGGGCTAAGTAATTCAGCCCTTCGCTCTCAGCCCTCAGCTCTAATTATAATTCGTCTTCTTCTTCTTCGGTGTTGAGACTTTCGTAAGAAGAAAATTTTATTCCTTCGCTGGCAGCTGTAACTGCCTCTTCCATAAGTTCAATAATTGACTTTGTGCCGTCATCAACGTCTTGTGCTCCGCTCATTGCAATAAGCATAGGAAGATTAACACCGGCAACAATTCCATAATTTTCGTTTTGTGAAACAACTCTTGCGGCTTGATTGTAAGGTGTACCGCCAAGAAGATCATTAAGGATCAAAACACGATCAGGATTTCCGAGTTCTTTAATTGCCGCTTGATATTTTGCATAAACATCGTCCGGGCCTTCACCTGGAACAAGCGTAACAGCTTTGAGATGATCGCGTTTTCCAAAAATCATTTCGCAAGATTGAACGATACCTTCAGCAAATTTGCCATGAGTTCCAACGATAATTCCAAACATTCAAATTCGCTCCTCTCATAATTGAGCAGATTTTAAATTTCATTTGCTAATATAATATACCGAAAATTTGATAAATGCAATACAAGTTGAAAACAAAATTTAAGAATATGTGTTCATAAACGTTTAATAAGCATATGAATATGAGAAATGATTATCATCGCTTCTTCTGATGCAGTTTTTATTTCATAATCCTTACTTAACCTGCGTGAATAATTCAGCCATGCAAATGTTCTTTCTAATATCCAACGTTTGGGAATTATTTGAAATCCTTCTCCCTTTATTTTTGGCGATATATCTACTCTCTATGAAGGATTTTTGCAGGATATATTCCACTTTTGGTATCGTGTATTGAGGCATTATGTACTAACACTGAAAGTAAATTGCCCATGTTATCAACCGTTATATGTCGTTTTCGT
>JAFUZV010000198.1 GCA_017476425.1 Selenomonadaceae bacterium | reverse complement strand
GCAATTTGAACCGGCAAATTGTAATTAGGTTGAACGCCGGAACAGATGATGCCGTGATCAAGATTTAACTCGAAGAAAGTTTTAGAAGTCTGTTCGATCAATTCTTGACGGTGAACCATAAATAAAACCCGTTTATTATTATTTGCAACTTCCCTAGCAAGCCAGCCGGTTATGATAGTTTTACCAGAGCCGCAAGGAGCAACGCCGACGACGTTTTTATGACCGGCTTTGAATTGTTGGCGAATATCGTCAATGAATTTGACTTGATAGTGGCGAAGATGAATATCAGACATAAAATCACCTCACTAGAAAAGATTCATTTGTTTGTTGGAATCGCCGAAGACTTTTAAAAAATCGTCATTGATGAGATTCTTTTTAGCGATAAAAGCAACTTTGATAAGGAGATCAACAGGGCAAGGCTTATCGCAAAGAAATTCGTAAGAAGATTTGAAAGTCTCGACGAAGTGATAAAGATATTCTCTACAATTATCTGCTTGAATTTCGACGGCGTGAATGGAATTGACGGCACGCAAGCAATTTTCATCAGATAAGTTGTCGAGGTTGAAAAACATTTTGAGGAATAATTCAGCACAAGGGAATTGACCTTGACCTGCGGCAGGATCAAAAATTGTTTTGTCAAGATCGTTGAGAATGTCACGAAGATGAGAAGTCAAAAGCATATCAAAGACGATATTAGCAGGAGTGAAGACTTCAGCGGACTTTTTAACACGATCTTTAGACTTGATCGCAGAAGACATCATCATAATCACCGAACTTTCGATTAATAAAATCAATGCAAGATTTAGGGAAATGAAAGAGATCAAAAAGTTGCTGATCAATTTCAGAAATGCTTTTTGCTCCAGTCGAAACCTTGATCGCTGTCGAACCAACTTTTAGAATCATCAAAGCCGAGACCGATCGAAGGTTGAAAAGCAGAAGGTTGAACATAGGGGTTGAATTGACAAAGTTGTTGAAATTTGAGAATCGCTCGGAAGAATTTAGTTTTAGTGTACTTCAAAGCATTTTCAGCAAGAATTTTGTTGTCGAAGTAACCGACTAATAAACAGTTTTCTTTCTTATCAGCTAAAATGCCATCAATTTTGGCAGCGTGAACATTGACACGCCAACGAACGAAAGCTGGAACAATTTCGCTGCCGTGATCGGAAAAAATAACGGCGAAACCGTCAGTGTCGCCTCTGCGCTTTTTAGGCATTGACAGCACCACCACTTTCAAGATAAACGATATACTGACCATAAGTCATACCGAGCTTGCGAGCCTCTCTTGATTTTCTGCTTAATTCTTCGGAGCATTTTTTGTAGTAAGCACGTTCGCAAGCGCCGGAGCAGAAAGGATTAGTACCATATTCAGCCCGCCTGAAGTTTTTCCCGCAATTTTTGCATTTAGCACTTCCGCAATAAGGCTTGCGGCTGGTTGATCTTTCTGTTTTTTCCTCAGCACTTAATTGACGGCGTTCTTGTATCTTTCTTTCACTAACGGCTTGCTTTTTACAAGAAATAGAGCAATAGATTTTCGTTTTAAAATTAGTAGTAAATTCTTTGCCGCAGACAGGGCAAATTTTAGTGTAAGAAGTGACATTGTGCTTTTTTTGGTAACATTTATTAGCAGCCTTTTTGCTAGCCTCTTTTTTGCAATCTTGAGAGCAATATTTTGAACCGTGAAATGTTTGAAAAGATTTGCCACAGATCGGGCAAACGGCTTGAGGAGCATTAGCTCTGCGGCGTTGTTTTTGAAGTTCCTTATAAAAGTTTTCCCGACAAGTCCTCGAACAAAATTTTATACTTTTAAGAATTGGATTGAAAGTTTTGCCACAATGTTGACAAATGACCGGATTAAATCGTATAACCATACAATACACCTCCAAGCCGGTGAATAAAGCCCACCGGCAGGCAATTAATTAATCAGCACGAACGGGAGTAACGATATAAACGAAGTCAGAATTGTTTTTGTTGCTAATCCTTACCGGCTTGAGTTTGTCGTCAGTAAATTCGATAATTGTTTTTTCGCCGTTGATGCGCTGACAGACTTTCAAAGCGTCGGTAATGTATTTAACATTGAAAGAAGGAGAAAGCGGATCGCCTTCAATGATCGCGTCGATCTTATCTTCAGCGTTGATATTAAGATCGGGAGCGAAAGAAGTGACGATGATTTGATTATCATTAAAGTTAAGTTTAGCGGTGTTGTATTGTTCGAGATTAGCGACTACGGAAACGCGATCGATAACGTCAAGCAATTCATCAGCATTAAATGTAGCCTTAGAAGTTGGATTGATATTGTTGACAACCTTATTGACTTTTGGAAAATCGCCGGAGATCAAGCGAATAATGAAGATAAAATTATCAAAGGTGAAAGAAATCCACGAATCATTAAAAGCAATTTTGATCTGCGATGAAGAATCACCAATGAATTTGCTAAGCAGTGAAAGTTTTTTAGCAGGGATCAAAAGATTGAAATCAGGGAGCTGTTCGTGATTCGTGAAGCTGTAAATGGCGAGTCTGTGAGTGTTAGTGGCGATCATAGAAATTTTTTCATTATTTGCTTTGAAATTGCAAGTAGTGAAGATCGGACGATCGTCGAAATTACTGGAACCGGCGGCGAAAGCAGTGGAATCAATAAAATACTTTAACAAGCTGGCACGAAATGAGAAAGATTTAACATTATCGCCGTTGAGTTGATCGACGTTTTGAAAACCGTCAATTTCCAAAATAGGAATCACGAATTTAGAATTGTTAGAAGTGATGAAGAGGGAATTATCGGCGGTTTTGAAGGAAATGGTATCGCCATTAACTT
>JAFUZV010000197.1 GCA_017476425.1 Selenomonadaceae bacterium | reverse complement strand
ATCGTAGCGGCACATTTAACAGCACCGATAACTGAAATTCCGGCAAGCATAAAGCCTAGAAATAATGCACCGGAATCACCCATAAAAATGCAGGCAGGATTAAAATTGTAGAAGAGAAAACCAACGGCAGCACCAGCAAGTGCAGCAGTCAACACGGCGACAAGAAGAATATTATCTTCAAGGGCAACAAGTAGAATTGTTATCGCAGCGATAGCAGAGACACCGGCAGCAAGTCCATCAAGTCCGTCGATAAGGTTAACTGTATTAGTAATACCGACGAGCCAAAAGAGTGTTGCAGGAATTGCAAGCCATTCAAGATAAATATAATCGCCAAATGGATCAGTTATAAAATCGATACGAACATCAAAAATGATCACAAGAACAGCCGCCGCTATAATTTGACCTAAAAGTTTAACCTTAGCCGGAAGATTTTTATAATCGTCAATCAAGCCGACAGCCATCATAAGCGTTCCGGAAATGATCAAGCCGACAATTTCAAATTGTATTTCGATTTCAATATCAGAAAAAAACACAGCGGCTAAAGTCGCAATTACAAATGCGCTGAAAATAGCAAGACCGCCGATACGTGGAATAGGTTTTTTGTGAACTTTTCGAGGATCAGGTTTATCAAGTGCACCGGTTTTATTAGCAAGACCAATAACAACCGGCGTGATAAATAATGCAACACCGACAGCGAGAATAAAAGCCAAGACGTAAACGGGCATCATTTCACTCCTCTACAAAATAAATTACGAGTAACAAATTATCTAATTTTACAACAAAGAGATCACGCTGTCAAATTTTTATTGATAAAAACATTTTTAATATACTCAAATTGATCATAAAAAAGACATTCAGAAATATTTTCAGCAAACATTCCAAATGTCTAAAAATTCTTAGCTAATGAGAAATTTTATAGTACTGCAATAACTCATCAATGGTTATATCACAACTTTTGATAACTTCATCAGAAAAATTATTTTCGGAGATTATTTTTTTCGCTAATGTAAATTGTTTGTGATTCAAAGAATGAAATTTTTTTCGCCATTCAATAGTTAAATTATTTTTATACTTATGACGATAGAAAATCAACGCTTCAGGCATCCAAAGTATCTCAAAAAAATCATTTAAATTTTTACCAAAAGCCTCTTCAAAAAAAGATTTTCCACGTCCGATTTTGCCTTTCGTAGAATTAAGTACAATTTGAACAGCTCGAAGAAATTTTTTATTCCAATGCTTACCGACATAATGTCGATTATCGAAATAATCAGGATCACGAATCGGAGCATAACGCATAGGGAACGAAAAAATTTTCACATTGAGTTCTTCACACAATTCGACGTTAAGACGCATTCGATAATATAAATCTTCCGGCTTATCTAAAAAATTGTACAGAAGATAATTTGAAAGATCGTCAATACCATACTTAGCCGCCAACTTGATCGCTTTAATATAAATTTCTTTCTGTTCATAATGATCAAAAGCTATTCTCAACGGTCGAATATTAATTTCTGATAACTTCTTCATCTTCTCATCCGTTACAAGCCGAGCATCAACGCCTTGATTAAAATCTATATGACGCTTTCGTTTAGAAGTCTTAAAAAGTTTTTCATACAGAGGTCGCACAATCGAATCAAAATTTTTAATTGCCTCTAAAGTCGCCGTTTCTTCGTGAAGTAGAAAATTTTCTTTACGCTTAATATAAAATTGACCGGCGAGTTCTTCAGATAAACGCTTGTCAATAGCATTATAAATTTTAATTATTTTTTTAATATAAGCTCTATCATTAACACCATTCAAAAGGTTTCTAAAAGCGATCTCATATTCATTCGGCGGTTGATAAGTTGCTTCCTTAGCAAAACCACAGTCTTTTATTTCATCAATAATCCTATCAAATTCACTTGAGGCAAAAACATTATTATCCATCAACAATAAATCTTTTCTCTCACCGAAAATTTCATTCACTTCATCTAGCTGACTTTTAATGCTGACGTAATTCACATAATTAGGTTCAAGCGTCGGTACTGCGCAGAATTTACAATTTCTTATACAGCCGCGAGTCATATAACCAAAATAAGCATCATTAGCAGGATATTCATAATCAATTTCATCTAATATAGAATAATCTAATGGCAATTCATCAATTATAATATCGTCATCTTTATCAAAATTTTTAGGATCGTTCAAAATTCCTATATGTGGATCAATATCAGTCGCTGATTTAAATTTATCAGGCAGAATCGTAGCGGCAACTCCACCAACAAAAATTTTTCCGTTCGGCTTGAGAAACATTTTTGATTGATTAATCGTCTCCACTGTCTTTTTGAAATAAAATGTAAATAAAGTTGTAATACAAATTATGTCAAATACTCTAATATCTTTATCTTTGTAACGTTGACGATAATTTTTAATAAGCTCTTCATATTTAGTGCCACAAAAATTTGGAATATTTTCTAAAAAAGAATATCTACCAAGTTTAATAAAATTAAAAAATTCCTCAAAATATATTATCCATTGATTTTGCTCTTTTTTTATGACTTCAAAAAAATCTTCAAATAATAATCGAGCAGCAAATAATTTTAAATCACCTTTGAAAAATCTAACGTCATCTTTACATTCGCGTCTAAAATAAGTTGAAATTTTCATAAGACCCATAGGTGGATATTTATTTTTATAATTAGGTTCTATTAACAATACTTTCCTATTCATTTCACAGTCCATCTTCAATTTTTTTAATTATTTCTTCGGCGGTTTTAGCATTTATGATTTTGCTCTCGACACAATCATATTTAATTATTCCTTCAATTTTGGATATTAATTTTCGTTCCTTTTTACTGTATTCAGATAAATTTTTTGTACGATATTCGGGTTTCTTTGCAGTTTCATTTTTTATGTTTGATTCTATTGGAGATACGTTAGTTTTAATACGCTCATTGTAGGCACGTTTCCATAATTTTGATAATAAAGAATCCGGCTGTTCTTCAGCCTTTTTTAATTTTTTATACAGTTCTAATTGCGCTTTTTGGGCTTCAGTTTCCATTTTTTCAAATTTTTCTATTTCTTCATCTTTATGGGCTTCATCAGTAATGACTAATTCAGTTTGTAGTGGTTTATCAATTTTTCTAAATATACTATTTATATTTGAACCATTGCGATAAAGTTTACTAAGTTCATCATAAAAATATTGTCTAAGTAATTTTTCAAAAATCACTCTTGTTTCATTCTCATTAAAATAATCTCGTTGAGAATTAGGTATTAAATCTTTAGATACAGCAAAAACTTCACCAACAAAGTATAATGGACCACGCTTTTCTGAAAAAAATGCTTGAAAGACATTTTCATCACCAAATTGAATGTTTTCTTTTCGCAATCTTAAGCCCCGCATTAAACAATTTTTATCAATTCGCGCTTTAAATTGTGAAAAACCAAACCATAACCAAGCGAGCAAATTTCCATCATCGTCAAAAAAATCTTTAAACTCTATATCATATATACTATCATCGCCATTACCAGTTTTAAAATTTAAACTATATTTTTTGAAAATTGGTTGCACTGAATCATAAGATTTTTCATATAAACAAATATTATACTCGTCAATTCTATAATTTTTTTCTTTTGCATATTGATAAATTTTATTGCGAAAGTGAAATGAATTTATATATGGTACTGGCGCAACAAAAGAAAGGTAATCTGATACTCGTCGAAAATCCAAAAGATCAGTATTTTCAGCATTAATATTTATCAATTCTACTTTAAAATAATGATCATCAATCTCAGTGTCAGTGGTTATGGAAGTTTCAAATCTATTGATCATATTTAAAACTTCAACTGCCGTATGCTTTTTTCCATTAACATTTTCATTAATTAATTCACGCATCTTATCAGCATCACATATCATTCTTGAAATAACATTTTCGCCTTTAGCTTTGGAAGTGAAAATTAATTTACTACAATAAGCAAGTCCACAAAGTCTGCCGATACCTCTAAAACCCTTATCTTCACCAATTTTTTTATCAGAATCTGCAATATTTCCAAGAGTTTTTTCAAAATCATCAGCTTTAATACCAGTAGCATTATCTTCAATCGTTATGGTTCTATTATCTATATCAAGCCAAATCTCAATTTCACCAAAACCTTGTTTTTTTGAACCTATACCAGACTTCAAAAGTCCCTCTGCAACAGCTTTATCAATTTGATCACAAGCATTTTGAATGTATTCACGATAAATAACTTTAGAATCTTTATATACTCCCGAAGTTAAATTTTCAATAATATTTGCACCAAAAACGTAATCTCTCATCTATAGCACCTCCAACTCATTTAAACTGTTTATAAAGCGGAAATGGAAATCTTATTTTTAATAGAGATCGAAAAATCGGGTTTTGAATAATGTACTCACCTTGATTCAATCTGGTAAGCATATTTCTATAAGTACTTGGCAAATTAGAATAATCTTTTGTACTCGTTTCAATAATATTTGTCCTGCCATAAGCGTGAGTTGAACAATTTCCCGTAACTCGTGGATGAATATTCGATCTAAATTGTTCTGCACCGAAAAGCACTACACCTAAGGAGCGACCACGTTCGGTAATATCTAAAATTTCTCTGAGAATGGGCGACATTTTAGGCGAATCTTTTGAAGCGTATTTATTTAACTCATCAATGAAGACAATAATTTTTGATGGTGGCTTAATACCTTCGTCGTCAAATTCTCCAAGTTTTAATTCATAAATATTTTTAAGAGCACCACCAAAAACAAAGGCTTGTTTATCTGTCGGCAATTTTGCAATATCAATAACATAAATATCATTAGCCTTGATATTTTTGATCTCTTCAGCTAATCGACATTCACTATCATCACCAGGACGAGTACCGAACATTTTATCATCTTTAGTAGCCTTGTTTAATATTCGCTTAAATTTTCGCCAGCTCATTACGCTGATCTCATTTGATTTTCTTCCCGAACTTTGAGAACCTTGAGATAGAATATCTACTTTTTGACGTAATTCTGCCCAAGTGGATATTTGATTATTTCCAAAATCAGGATCGGTTTCATCGATAATCTTGCTTATGATAGATTCTATCGTTTGAGTTGTATCATCAATTTCAGCAAAAAGCATTTCTAAACTTTCTTTGTCGTCTGAATAGGAATATTTAAATTTCTTCAATTTTCTTTCTTGTAGATAATTCTTGATCTCATCTTTTGAAAGATAGGTATTTTGTTTTGAGGCTCTAGCTTCATTATAAGGAATGAAGTAATGAACATTTTTAAATGAATTTGTCGATAGATTTAACGATTTATAATCATCAAAAATTTTTTTGCGGTTGCTATCCGAATCAAAATTATTTTCAAGGTGAATTGCCATTAAGTCCTTACCTTTAACGTTGAAAATTACAAATGCAACGCTATCTTCAGATTTACTTTTAAAATATTTTTCTTGAATGGCTTTAATCAAAAACATTGCGTAAGAAGTCTTTGAGGCAAGCCCCGAAATGCCGGAGATATTTAAATGTGATCCTTCCGGACCTAAAATAAATTGCGAATTTAATTTAACCGGCAAAGTCACTTCTTCAGCAGTGTCTTCATACATTTTTAAAAGTCCACAGACAAGATCATTTCTTTCATCATTGAGACCTAAGGCAATAGAAATTTCTTCGGAAGTTGCAAGGTAAACTTCAGCGTCACTATGAACTGGCGTATAAATATTTTTGTCGTTGAAAGCAATCAAAGCCTCAACATAATTCATTCCAATTCGCAGAGTCGGACTTTTAACATTGACATCACCAAAATCACTAGAAATGAAATTTGTTAAAAAACTTTGTGCGTCAGTGATATGTGAAATATTTTCAATCACGCCATAAGAATAAGAATTGTCTATATGCTTAACCTTAACGACATCAAAGGCGTTTAATTTAAGATCGGAATTAGTCCAAAATTGAAATTTATCCATTGTTGTTGGAGATTTTTCCGTTGCAACAATTCGACCTATTAATTTATTTTTCATAAAAAGCCCTCATTAAAATAATTGCAAAAACATTTCTTTACTAATATACTGCGATTTTATATATTGCTCCGTCAAATAGATCGGATAAATATGATTTGCCCAACGCAGATCAGAACCATAGCAAACAGGATTTCTTTCATTGATCAAAAGTGCACTTAAATAATCAATAAGATCGCTATTCATACCATCATCAATTTCAGATTTAGTGACAAGCATTTTTTCAACTTTAATGACTCCGTCAAATGGATTATAAGTATATTTTCTATCTCTGATTCTTATATACCACACGGCAAATTCAACTCCGCTGATACTTATAAAACAAGCAGCCGGTGTACGATTATAAATCGGCAAGTCAGCAATAAATCCAGGATCAGATTTGCCTTTGCTATTAGCACAAACTGTAGGATTAAATTTTTTTGATACACCTATGACGTAATTATAATTTTGTTTAAATCGTTGAGAATCTTTGTCATTTTTCTTAACTGCAAGATCAAATTTATATTCAAGTGAACCGTCTTTAACTAAATAATTATCTTGATTTAATTTTCCGGCACGAACAAGAGCACTAACCATAGATTGTTCTTGATCCATCATTCTCTTTTGAATCAATGCAACACCTAAATCTTCAAATTTCTTTTCAGTCCTTGAACTTCTATAACCAAGAATTTTTGAAAATTCAATGCCTAATCTCTTGACTTGAGGTATCTCATTTAATTGCTGAACTATCGCCGGAAAGAAACCATTATTATCATCGATATTTGCAATTTGAGGCAATGATAAAACGAACTCACGAATAAAATTTTCACAAGTAAGTTTTTTATCAACTCTTCGACAACAGCCAACACCAATTTGTCCGGCGATAACAGGATAAATAACTTTGCTTTTGTCAAAATCATTGAAAGCAATATCATCAACTTTAAAAACGTGCCTTGAACCGTCAAGAAAATAATTCAAAACTTGCTTGTCACTTCTTGCTAATTCATCACTATAATCCTTCAGCGGAACATATTTTTTATTTTGAGAAGTTTCACCAGACTTTTCCCATACAATCGTTTGTTCAGTGTAATCAATCGTTGGTTGATCAGTGATAATATCAAGATCGTATTTATGAGCGTTGTAACTCTTGCCTTTTGTAAGCTCCTCAAGCAATTTCATAATGTCATTAGACAAAATGGATCATCTACCTTTTACTGTCTCACCACCTGGTGTCGGAACATCAGAATAACTCGGTGCAGATTCTCTAACAGGCTCCGGCTCATTGTAAACCGGCTCCGGTTCTCTAACAGGTTCAGGCTCACTATAAACCGGCTCAGGGTCTCTGCGTGGCGGTTCAGAATAAGTCGGCTCTTCATAAGTCTGCTGTTGAGATTGAGATTGACGCGACGGCTCAGAATAAGTCGGCTCTTCGTAAGTCTGTTGCTGTGATTGACGTGCAGGTTCTTCATAAGTCTGTTGTTGTTGACGTTGAGATTCATTATCACGACGACGCTGTTGAGGCTGTTCTTCATAATCATCATAATTACGGCGACGACGATTATTATTTCCGTCATTATCATCACGAAGTTCATTAATCGTCTTGGAACTTCTACGACGAACAACAAGATCATCAAATTCGTGAATTGGAACGTCAGCAAGAGCATTTCTCATAAAGTTGCTCCAAATTGCCGCCGGTGTTTGACCGCCCATCATACCGTCAAGACTTGTATTATCATCTTTACCAACCCAAACAGCAGCGACTAAGTCCGGTGTATAACCAACAAACCAAGCATCGTGATAATTCGAAGTTGTGCCGGTTTTACCTGCTGCAGGTCGTCCGATCTGTGCCTGCTTACCGGTTCCACGCAAAATTACATCTTCAAGCATACTTGTAAGATCGGCGGTTGCCTCTTCTGAAAAAATAATTTGCGGTTGAGGATCATATTGTTCCAAAATTTTTCCGTTGCGATCTAAAACTTTAGTGATCGCCGTATGATGAATATAAATTCCTTTGTTTGCAAAAGTTCCATAAGCACTGGTTAATTCAAGCGGCGTTACACCTTTAGTCATTCCGCCGAGTGTCGTTGCAAAATTTCTGTCGTTCGTTTCACCGTCAAGCACAAAAGTTGTAATTCCCATTTGTTGAGCGTAATAAATAATTTTATCCATACCAACTTTTTGGGCGATCTTAACAGTCGGAACATTCATCGAAAAAGTTGCTACAGTCCTCATCGTTACCATTCCGGAAAATCTTCTGCTGTCATTTTGTGGAGACCAGCCGTTAATTGTGATCGGACTGTCTTCAATCGTCGTGTCAGGTGTAAATCCATTTTCAAGTGCAGTAGCAAATACGAATGGTTTAAACGCTGATCCGGGTTGTCGTTCAGCTAAAGTTGCACGATTAAATTGATCCGTGCCGCGTCCGCCGACCATTGCTTTAATATATCCTGTTGTTGGATCGATCGCAACTAATGACGCTTGAGGTTGCATAACACCATTAGCATCTGTACCATAATCAGGCAGATTCGCAGCGACTGCGGCTTCTGCCTTTTTTTGCATATCCATATCAATAGTTGTGTAAACTTTTAAGCCTTCTTTGTAAACTGCATCTGCACCATATTTATCGATCAAAAGTTGAGTTACATAATCAATAAAATAAGCGGCATCTCTTTTATCAGTCGGTTGTGCAGGCATAGCAAGTTTTATTTCTTCATTCTTTGCATCTTGTGCTTCCATTCGTCCGACGTAACCATATTTCACCATTTGATCAAGCACAACATCACGGCGATCTTTTGCCGCTTGCACGCTGTTAAATGGTGAATAATAATTTGGACTCTTCGGAATGCCGGCGAGTAATGCACATTCGGCAAGATCAAGCTGTTCAACGTCTTTACCGAAATAAGTTTTTGCCGCCGCTTGCACTCCATAAGCACCTTGACCAAAATAAATTTGATTTAAATATAATTCCAAAATTTCCTGTTTAGTGTATTGCTTTTCAAGTTTAACCGCTAAAAACATTTCTTGAATTTTACGTTGCATTGTCTGTTCTTGAGTAAGATAAGCATTTTTTGCAAGCTGTTGGGTGATCGTTGATCCGCCTTCAGCAACTCCACGACTGTTAATATTTGCCCAAGCCGCTCTAACAAGTCCACGTGGATCAATTCCATTATGTTCATAAAATCTGTTGTCTTCGATCGCTATGAAAGCGTGTTGCAAATTCATCGGAACTTGTTCGATCTTAACAGGTAAACGATTTTCAGTTGCGTGAATGTTAGCGATCTCATTTCCTGCCGAGTCATAAATTTGTGAAGACACCGGCGGTAAAATATCTTGTGAAAGATCAGCTTTCGTGTTGATCGAGGCAGTTACAAATCCAATTCCGACACCAACCGCCGCCATCAATGATAAAATAATCACGCCGATAATTATTCGTTTAAATGTGAAGGTTGAAGATTTTTTTCTGTTCCTGTTGATTGATTCAGACGTTGCTGCTGATTCAGCCGTTCTTTGATCTTGTCTGTTATCCATAATAACGTTCACTCCTCTGCAGCTTCGCCGCGAGTTTTTTTCAATTTTAAAAGATTATATCATAAGACAATTCAAAATTTCAATAAGAATTGCAGGAAGCAAAGATTTTATGTTGAAAATCAAAATTATTCATTGAGAAAAAAATTTTTTGATCGAAATAAATTTTGATCGCTGAATGAATTTTTAAATTAAAAAATATTTTTGAAGAGGATAAATTAATTTGAATAGACAATTTTATGATAACGAACGAGAAATTGATCTTGCAGAGCAAAAAGCAATCCATAAACGTGGAAAAAAAATTGTAATTGCTCGAACGATAATTTTTTCTGCAATAATTTTTTGTCTCGCCGCCGGTTATGACGGCTTACCTTATTGTTATGAAAGTGCCGTTGTATTTTTTTTGATCTTCTTGCGGCTTGTAAGGTATCACGAAGAACAACGACGCTTGAAAGAATTTTTGAAAAGTCGCTTGTCAGTTTTAGGATCATACATTTCACGAGCCGGTGGAACGTGGCGGAAACGATCGAATGACGGCAGTATTTATTTAAAAAATGATCGTCCTCAAGATGTTGATCTTTATGTCTTCGGTCCGGGATCAATTTTTCAATATATCTGCGCCGCAAGAACTAAACGAGGCAGAGATCGATTAGCTGAATCATTATCGCCATCGCCGCCGGAAGATTTTTCAAAAGTACGTTTCAGACAAAAAGGCGTTGCAGAACTCTTAACACGTCCAAGATTATCGCTTGATCTTGAGGCTTATGCAAGACTTTTACCGAACGATCACGACACGACAAAATTAATTGAAATGATGGAAGAAGATTTACCGAAAATCAGTCCGATCTTTCAATTACGATTTTTCTTATTTCCATTATTTTTATTGATAGCAGCGTTGACTTATTACGGCGTAATTGAAAATATTTATTTTGTGTCAGTCATTCCGATCTTATCGCTTATGCTTGCAATAATTCTTCTGCGTATAACTTCAGAAATTTTAAAACCGTTGCAGATCATTTCAAACGAATTAAGACTTTACAAAGAAATTTTCAATCGAATTGAGGAGACAGATTTTAATTCAGCGTGCCTTTCAGAAATTCGTGATATATTATCCGGCGAAATTTCAGCGTCTGAAGAATTACAAAGACTTTCAATTTTAGTTGACGTTGTCGACACTCGAAAAAATCCTGTATTCTTCATCTTAGGCAATGCACTATTTTTGATCGATTTTCATTGTGCAATGAAATTTTTAAAACTCAGAAGTAATGCTGCTAAATATTTAAGACAATGGATCGATGCCTGGTCTGAAATGGAAGTTTTATTATCACTTGCATCGATCGGTCAAACTCGGACAACTTTCTGCTTTCCTCAATTAATCGACACTGAAAAGCCTCACATTGAAGCAAAGAATTTAACAAGTCTTTTGATCGCTGATAAAAAATCTGTTCCGAACAGCGTAAATTTAAATGCAAGTACTACGATTATCACCGGCTCAAATATGGGCGGAAAAACAACTTGGGTCAGAACGCTTGCAAGTTCGATTTTGTTAGCTTATGCCGGTGCGCCTGTTTGTGCTGAAAAATTTTCTGTCAGTAAGTTATCGATCTTCACTTCGATCCGTGTCAATGATGATATTAGTCAAGGGCTTTCGACATTCTACGCTGAACTTTTGAGAATCAAAAATATGATCGAATTTAGCGAAACAAAAAAGCCAATGCTGATTTGCATTGACGAAATTTTTAAAGGTACTAACTCAGCTGATCGAATTGTCGGAGCTAAAGAGGCGATTAGACGCTTGACTAATGAGTGGAGCATTACACTTGTTACAACTCACGATTTTGAACTTTGCGATCTCACTTCAAATAATAATACGCCGGTATTTAATGCACATTTTGAAGAGTATTATAAAGATGATAAAATTCATTTTGATTTTAAACTGCGTGAAGGTCGTTGTCATACGACGAATGCAAAATATCTTCTCAAAATCGCGGGGATAATTAATGGGTAATGTGTAATTGATAATGGGGAATTAAAAAAATTTCTCATTGCCCATTACCCATTGCCAATTACTCATTAGATTAGAGGTGATATAGCTGGTTTATTTATTAAAGTTCGGTGCAAGTTGGATTTTGCCGCCGGGAATATTTATTGTAGCCTTCTTTGGTGTTGCAATTTACGCTTGGAAATGTCGACACGATCCGAAATTAGCGATCATAATTGCGACGTTGACTTTTGCACTTTATTTATTGTGCACTGGTTTTGTTGCTGAAAAAATTCTTGGAAGTCTTGAAAGTGAATACACTCCGCCGATTGATATTGAAAATCGTGGCGGCGATGTAATAATTTTGCTTGGCGGCGGAGCTTTGCCTGATGTTCCTGACGTTGATGGTAATGGTGTTTTATGTTCCAGTCCGGCGAATCGACTTTTAACAGCTGTTAGGCTTCAGAGAAAATTGAATGTGCCGATCTTGTTAAGTGGTGGACAAGTTTTTTCTGATACCGGTGCTGAAGCTAAGATCGCAAGCAAAGTTTTGAAAAGTCTCGGCGTTGAGGATAAAGATATTATTATGGAGACGAAAAGTATTAACACAACGCAGAATGCAAAATTTTCCGCTGAGATTCTTCAACAAAAAAATTTGCATCGTCCGATCATTGTGACAAGTGCATTTCATATGAAAAGAGCTGTTTTGAATTTTGAACAACAAGGCATTGAAGTCATTCCATATCCAACAGATTATATGGTGACGCATTCGCCGGTGTTTCATTATACAAAGTTAAGACCTCAATCAGAGGCGTTATTATTTAATGTAATGTTTATGCAAGAGACGTTGAGGACATTCGTTACAAAAATTTTTGAGATTTGAAATTAAATTGTGAGAAAAATATTTATTAAAAAAATTTTATCTTTGCGCGGCTTAACAAAGCGGCGTATTTTTTATATAATAATTCAAATATAGTTGTTGATTTTAAAAAATTTTTTTGGAGGTGAAAAGAAATGTTGAAGAAGATCGGAATTTTTTTATTCGTTTCAATTATTTTTATGTCGACTACTTTTGCTCAGTCCGCTGATGATTATGATTGGGAAAGAGTTTATGATTTTCAAGCCAGAAAACTTCTTGAAGTTCATAATCCAAAAGGTGAATGGGATCATTCAATATTTTACTTTGCAGAAGGTGATAATAAATGTCTTGTGCTGATTTCTCACGGCTTAGTTGACAACAACGGAAATTATCTCGTGCATTTGCAAGATAATAACCGTTACGATTATCAAACGGCAGTAGCCGAGACGATCGCTTATTGGACGGCTAAAGGCAAGCTGCAAAATGTTGAATTTAATTATGTCTTCTATAGCACTTGTTACTCAGGCTATGCACAAAAGACTTCGACATTGCCGATCTTTGATATGAATCTTCAAATGGCGATTGATCATAAAGGCGTAACTGGTTTTGCTGAAAAGTATGATGACAATGGAAACGTTATCGGAGTAATTTTATACCGCGGCTATGAAAAGTCACCTAGAGCGTTGAGTAAATCAGTTTCAAATAGTGGTTCCAGCGGCGGATCAAATAAAAATTTTGTCGACAGAAGTGAATCAGTGAATATCAAAATTTCGTAAAAATTTTATCAAGTGAGGCAAAAAGTTATGAGCAAGAGAATTTTTTTAATAGTGTTAGACAGTTATGGAATAGGTGCGGAGCCGGATGCCGCTGAATTTGGTGACAGAGACGACTGCAACACATTCAAGTCAACTTATTCATCAAAAAATTTCAATGCGCCTAATCTTCAAAAATTAGGACTTTTCAACATTGACGGTCAAGATTTCGTTGATTCTATCGAAAAGCCGATCGGAAGTTATGCAAGACTTCGTGAAATGTCTCGTGGTAAGGATACGACGATCGGTCATTGGGAAATTGCCGGCGTTGTTTCTGATAAACCGTTGCCGACTTATCCAAATGGTTTTCCGTCTGAAGTTATTGCTGAACTTGAAAACGCCTTCGAAAGAAAAATTCTTTGCAATAAACCTTATTCCGGTACACAAGTTATTCACGATTATGGAAGTGAGCACGAAAAAACCGGCGCATTGATCGTCTATACTTCTGCTGATTCAGTTTTGCAGATCGCTGCACACGAAGAGATCGTCCCGATTGATGAACTTTATAAATATTGTAAAATTGCACGTGAAATAATGATGGGTGATCACAATGTCGGCAGAATTATAGCAAGACCATTTATCGGAAAATATCCTAATTATGAGAGGACACCACGTCGACACGATTTTTCACTTGAGCCGCCTGCTGAAACGATTCTTGACGCTCTAAAAAAGAATAATTTCGACGTGATCGGAGTTGGAAAAATTTTTGATATTTTCGCCGGACGTGGAATAACTCGAACGCTTGGAATTAATCAAGATAATGCTGACGGAATGAATAAGACATTGAAAATTATGGACGAAGATTTTAATGGGCTTTGCTTTGTTAATCTCGTTGACTTCGATATGGTTTTTGGACATCGCCGTGACGTTGACGGTTATGCACAAGCGATAACTGATTTTGATAAACAGCTTGGTGAATTTATGCAGAAAATGAAAGATGATGATATTTTGATGATAACTGCTGATCACGGCTGTGATCCTAAAGCTCCAGGCACTGATCATACTCGTGAATATGTTCCGCTGTTGATTTACGGCAAAAAAATAAATTCCGTCAATCTCGGAACTTATCCAACATTTTCAGTTATTGCTAAGACGATTGCTGATATTTTCGATATTGATTTTAAAACTCGTGGTGAAAGTGTTAAAAAGCTGGTGATTAAATGATTGTTTATGCAACTCACAAAGGCGGAAAATATTTACCGTTTGATGAAAGTTTAAAGATCGATCCGATCAATAAGCGTGGACTTTACGTCAATATTACTAATCGTTGTAATTGTGATTGTGTCTTTTGCCTGCGACAAAAAAAGCATATGGCTGAACAATCAAGTTTATGGCTGAAGAATGAGCCGACGATCGACGAAATTAAATCTGAATTTTTGAAAGTGCCGATCGAATTTGTGAATGAAATTGTATTCTGTGGTTTTGGTGAGCCGACATTAAGATTGAATGAGTTGATTGAATCGTTGAAATTTGTCAAAAAAAATTATCCTTCGATACCAACGAGACTTAACACGAATGGATTAGGTGAACTTGCACACGGACGCGAGATCGCCGCTGAATTTAAAGGACTTCTTGACATTGCGTCGATCAGCTTGAATGCCTCAACAGCGGAAAGATATTTTAAATTGACTCGTGCTGAATACGGCTTGAACTCTTATGAAGCAATGCTGACATTCGCTGAACATATTAAAAAATTTGTTCCGAAAGTTGTTTTGACGATCGTTGATCACGTCAACAGCGAAGAAGAGATCGAACGCTGCAGAAAAATTTGTAATGAACGCGGCTTAACCCTTCGTGTTCGTGCTTATGAAGACAGTTGAAAAATTTTTTTGCAAGATGACAGCGAATGTGATATAATCTAAAAAATTTTTGATAGTGAGGCGATAAAAAATGTTCGGACTTGGAGTTCCTGAATTAATTTTAATTTTAGTGATCGGCTTGGTGATCTTCGGACCTGGTAAATTGCCGGGCGTTGGTAAAGCACTCGGTCAAAGTATCAAAGAATTTAAAGCAGCTAACAAAGAAGATGAAATTGCTGATCAAAAACAATTAGCGTCTGCTGATACTGATAAAAAATGAGTTTTGAAGAAAAAAATTCCTCAACGTCAAACGAATCAGTTGAAGAATCAACACAAGGATCAGAAAATGTTGATGACGGCACAATGTCATTAACGGCGCATTTAGAAGAATTACGCTCGCGGCTGATCAAAAGTGTTTTAGCCGTCGTCGTCGGAAGTATAATTTCATATTTTTTTCTTGATGAGATCACGCACTATTTAACATTGCACGTCGGAAAACTTTATTATATGAAACCCGGCGAAGCATTTTTTACTTATATAAAAATCGACATTGTAGCAGGATTCTTGCTGGCTTTGCCGATCATTTTTTATCACGCTTGGAGATTTTTTTTACCGGCATTAACTGCGGTAGAAAGATTAGTATTAGGGATCATTGTTCCGATCTCTGTAATACTTTTCTTTGTAGGATTAGCTTTTTCATTCTTCTTAGTCCTGCCGGTTGCATTGAAATTTTTTATAGGATTCACTGATGAAAATCTGCAAGCCATGTTTTCATTCGGAAATTATTTCGATTTCGTGATAATGTTCATGCTACCGTTCGGATTCGTCTTTGAAATGCCGTTAGTAATAATCGTACTCGGAAAGATCGGAATTTTGACTTCTGAATGGCTACAAAAATATCGGCGAATAGTGATCTTTCTATCGTTTGTTATCGGAGCAATAATCACACCAACGCCGGACGTTTTCACGCAATCAATGATCGCATTGCCAATGATCGCTCTTTATGAAGTTGGATATTTAGTTGTTAAATATATTTTGCGAAAGTAAAAATTCCGCTGATCATTGAGATCAACGGAGTATTTTTTTTGTTTCGATTTAAAAATTATTTCTTCTTTTTATTATTAATTGAAATGATCTGATTCGATTGATCAAAATTATTTTTGAGATCAAGATCGCCGCTGATCAGATCAGAATCACTTGAAATAATTTCATCAAGTTCATTCGTTACAAAATTATCATCCATAAACAATTTTTCTTGATAACCAGAATCGGAGTTACGAGTACGATAAAGCATTTCAACATTACTATCATTAACCACAGTAATTGTTTGAGTCGCACCACCTTCAACGGTGATTTTACCTTTGCCGATTGAGAAAATGAAATCGCCGCCGGAGATCGAAACATTATTAACAACAGTATTCTTAGCAAGTTGAATTACATCGCCGTCAGTAGCAGAATAATCTTTAATTATATCGTTGCCGTCGCCTACAGTGTAATAGAAAACATCTGCACCACTGCCACCGATCAAAGTATCATTGCCCTTGCCGCCAGTTAATGTATCGTCACCGATTCCGCCATTAAGCGAATCAATTTTCGCCGTGCCTTTGATAATATTGTTATTATCGTTACCCATAATATTAACTTTAGTTGCTTTTTTGCTAGCGTCGATTGTTATTGCAATATTATCTGCAGTGTAAGACGTTGACTTATCGCCTTTAGCAAGAACAACTTCATAAGGATCACCGTAAACTTTTGTCGTGCCATTAATGTTGATCGAAGCGTCTTTACCATTTTTGACGGTCAATGTTCCTTTGCTTGTCGTGAAAATTACATCTTTATCCTTGACGCTGTAACTTGTGATTGAAGTATCAGCAAGTTGAATAGAATCTTTCTGTTTGATTGAATAATCAGTGATAACATCATCGCCGCCGCTGTAATAGAAGACATCAGCACCTTTGCCGCCGGTTAATGTATCCGATCCTTTACCGTCAACAAGTGTATTAGACTTAGCATTTCCATTTAAAACAATATTTTCAGTTCTTGCTGAAGCGTTAAGAGTAATAACAGTGGCATCATTAACAGTATTAATTGACGCACCATCACCGTCTTCAATAGTAATATTCGTAACTCCAAAAGTCTGTTTAGTGACGTTGCCTGCATTATCAACAAAAGTAATTTTTTTACCTGCAACATTCTTAAGTATTGTTGTATTCTTTCCACTGTTTAAAATGACATTCTTCTTGCTGAATGATACTTTAGTAATTGCACCTGTCAAAGATACAGTATCTTCTTCAGCATAATCAGTAATAATATCTTTTCCGAGACCGCTGACGAAAGTATCATCGCCATCACCACCGGTAAAAGTATCATTCTTTGATCCGCCGATCAAAAGATTATCATTAGAATTACCAACGATTTTGACTGCTTTCGTACGTGCTGAAGCATCAACGCCGTCAACATCGTCAGACATTGTGTAATTTGCATTGCTGGAATTAGTGAGTTGAACACATTCAATATCATCAGCACTGCCTTCATCACCAATATCATCAATACTGCTGACAGTTTCAATCTTTAATGAGTAAGAATTAGTATTTTTCAAAAGCATTGATCCTTCGCCAACAGTAATAATTACATCAGAACCGCTGACTGCTGTTGAATAAGAACCGGCAATTTGAATTGTGTCATCATTACCGTAATTATAAATTGTATCGTTGCCATCACCATTTGAATATTGAATAACATTTTTGTAAGAAGAATAAATTATATCGTTACCTTTACCGCCGGTTAATGTTGAGTAATATCCAATATTCTTTACTGTATCATTTCCACTGCCGCCATAAATTTTTAAATATTTATGCCCATTACCGTATAAATAGTCGTTACCTGCACCTCCGATCATTATAATACTGTCGACTCCATAGCTTAAATCTGAATCGCAATTATAAATTTTATCGTCGCCGTCTCCACCATTTAAAGTTGAATTTTTTCCATCCACATCATTGTAAATAGTATCGTTACCTGCACCGCCATTAATTTTAGAATCTGCACTTGAATTTTGAATATAATCATCGCCGTTACCGGCATTAACTGTAATGTTACTCGTTTCTTTATAATGTAAATCATTTTCTGTATCTAAAGTATAACTTGTATAAATCGTATCATTTCCACCAGAAGCATTAATTGCTATAGAAGAAACCGTATTATAAATTGTATCTGCTCCTGAAGTTCCCTTTTTGATCATTTTATCCAGAGTGCCGCCGGTAATGTTGAGATCTTGACCGGCAGCATATTTTACCAACATTGAACCACTGCCGACGTTGATTAAAATATCAGTGCCTTGTTCAATGAGACTATAGGAACTGCCGTCAGTAATTTGAATTTTAGGTTGTTCATCGTTTTTCAATTTTTCATTTTCATACTTATACACTTCGTAATATCTAGCATAACAAATAGTATCATCGCCATCGCCTGAGGCATATTGAATAATATCTTTATCATAGTATTCACTACCATAAATATCAATTTGATCGTTGCCTTTACCGCCATTGATCGTATTATCTTCTCCATAAGCATTTATGTAATCGTTACCCTTCGTGCCTTTAAAAGAATAATTATAAGTATAATCGTCTTCAGCGGCACCGGTATAAGTCGCATTAACATAATTGAAGGCTTGACCATCAATGTAAAATGTACTTTTACTTTTTGAAGATACATAAAGCCGAGTTCTTCCATCAATATAATTCTTGTGATTCTCATAATCTTTAAATGTAATACTTCCGCTGCCGATTGAAAGAATATGATCATTGCCGGAAATTTTATATTTGCTGACACTTCCGGAAGTTAAATAAACCAAGCCCATACCATAAACAACATCTTTACCATCACCATTTGCATAGCGAAGAATGAAATCACCATCGACACCTTCATTAGTTATTGTATCATTACCTTTGCCGCCTTTAATTTCAACATAAGAAGCAACAGAAACTTTAACTGAAATTTTATCGTTTCCTCCTTTAGCATCGATATACATTTCACCATAATCACTATCGCCGTAATTATAATAATCCTCTTCATCATAAGGTAAATCTACAGTTATTACATCGGCACTTGAAGTTCCAGGTATCGAAGCTGAAAACCCAAATTCGTCGCCATTATCCGAATGATAATCTTCAATGTTATCCTCATTAACATAAATGTTAGCCATAAAAATTTTCACTTCCTTCTTTAAAAATAATTTTGAATCACTCAACAAAAAAATTTTTTCATTTCTCACCGCCTTCAATATTTCGCACAAAAAAACTTTTCAATTATGTTTTTAAGTATAATTACTTTTAATGCAAAAGTCAATATTAATTTCATTTTAAACAATTCAACGTAATAAAAAAATCTCTCGTTAATGATCTCAACGAGAGAAAATTTTTTTATTAAATCGTTATATAAAATTAATCTTTTTCTTTCTCAGCTTTATGCTCTTCAATGATCTTTTCAGCAAGTTTTTCAGGCATCGTGTCATAACGAATGAACTTTACAGTGTAAGAGCCGCGACCTTGAGTCTGCGAACGAAGATCAGTAGCATATTTATAAAGTTCTGATGCCGGGACGTGCGCTTTAATTTCAGTCATACCTTTACCTTTCGGATCAGTTCCAAGAACTCTGCCGCGTCTTGAATTAAGATTTCCGATAATATCACCCATATAATTATCCGGCACTACAATAGTTACTTCGTCGATCGGTTCAAGCAAAATCGGACTTGCTGCAAGAACACCTTTTTTGATTGCGATTGAAGTTGCCATTTTGAAAGCCGCTTCACTCGAATCAACAGGATGATAACTTCCATCATAAAGATTTACAAGGACGTTGACGACTGGAAAGCCTGCTAATACGCCTTGTGCAAGCGTTTCATAAGTACCTTTTTCAACTGCCGGGAAGAAGTTACGAGGAACACTGCCACCAAAAATACTTTCTGACCAGACATTTCCATTATTGACTTCTGCATTAGGTTCTTTGTTCGGAGAAATTTTCAACCAAACATCACCATATTGACCGTGACCGCCGGATTGTTTCTTATGCTTGCCTTGTACTTCAACAGCTTTTCTGATCGTTTCACGATAATCAACACGAGGCTCACCAAGTACCATTTGCACACCAAATTTGCGTTGAATTTTATCACCGAGAATATCAAGATGAACTTCACCGACACCACTCAAGATCGTTTGTTTAGTTGCAGGATCTTTGACAAGTTTAATCGTTGGATCTTCATCTTGTTGACGACGAATCGCACTAATAACTTTATCTTCTTCACCTTTCTTGACGGAACTGACAGCCATTGCAAGCATAGGTTCAGGATAATTCACACGCTCATATTTGATCGGAGCAGATTTATCACAAAGTGTATCACAAGTTCCGGCATTAGCAAGTTTTGAAGTAACAACAATATCACCGGCGTGTGCAACTTCTAAATTGATCTGCTTTTTGCCTTGCATTGTGAAAAGTCCGCTGATTCTCTCTTGTCCGTCTTTACCATCACCGATAAGTTGATATTGTCCGTCAGCTTTCATATCACCGCTGATAACTCTGATATAAGACATACGACCAACAAACGGATCAACCATTGTTTTCCAAATTTTTCCACTGAATGGATCAGTTAATTTACGTTCGACTTCTTCATCATTTTTAATACCTTTGTAAGTTCTGCTATCCGGAGCAGGCATTTTATCAACAACAGCGTCAAGAAGTTCTTTAACGCCGATATTTTGAAGTGCAGAGCCAACGAAGATCGGAAAAATATCACAATTCTTGATCGCACCGACAAGACCTTTGATAACTTCTGCGTCTGTCAATTCGCCTTCTTCTAAATATTTTTCCATAATTTCTTCGTCGCCTTCAGCAGCGAAATCAACCATAGTCATATGAGCTTCTTCAACTTCATCTTCAAGATCAGCCGGAACATCTTTTCTTGCAGTGAGATCGATCACGCCTTTAAATGACGCTTCAGCACCGATCGGAATTTGAATCGGAACTGCTTTATTTCCAAATTTCGCTTGAATGTCTTCAACACATTTTTGAAAATTAGCGTGTTCACGATCCATTTTGTTAACAAAGAATGCTCTAGGCAAATTCATTTCTTCACAGAGTGCAAACGCTTTTTCAGTCTCAACTTCAACGCCGGCATTAGCAGCAACAATTATTAATGCAGAATCAGCGGCAGAAAGTCCGCCGAGAACTTCACCGACGAAATCAGGATAACCAGGCGTATCAATAAAATTAATTTTGGTATTTTTCCACTCAGTTACAGCGAGTGAATCGCCAATAGTCATTTTGCGCTTTCCTTCTTCAGCTTCATAATCAAGAACGCTTGTTCCGTCATCAACTTTGCCAAGACGCTTTGAAACGCCGGAATTAAACAGGCAAGCCTCAAGCAATGAAGTTTTGCCGGTTTTGCCGTGTCCAACAACTGCAACATTACGAATATTATTTGTAGTATATTCCTTCATTAAAAAAACCTCCGAAATTTTTTGATAACTACGTTTTGATTATTCTATCACACGTTGAAATTTCCTGCTAATTTTGATCTTCAAATCTTATCGTTGCAATTCACAAAGAAAAATTTCTCATTCTGAATGAATTTGCAACGATCAAAATTGCAAAAATGATCACTCCGATCGCTGCGAAAAATGGATTGAATGGTATAGGCGGCGATTCTAATGCAAGCATTAACGACGGCGGAATCATTAAGAACCAGGCAAGATAAGCAATTTTTTTATTGAGTGTGATTAATTCGTTGACGCGATTAGAAATTTTCATTAGTGAGAAAAATTTTCTCAACTGATCGATCTCAAAATCAATATGAATAGTTTCATCAATAAGGTTAAAATCATCACTTCGCATAAGAATTGAAGTATCAGCAGTCAAAAGTGCAGGAAGATCACTAACGTCTTTTCCGATCATTGCGACGTTTTTTCCGTGAGTTTTGAGAAGTTGAATTTCACGAGCTTTTAAATCAGGCGACAAGGCAAATCGAACATTATCGAATGAAATATTTTTTGCAATGAAATTAACAGTCTTCTTTGATTCCGAACTTAAAAGAGCCGTTTCAAAATTTCTTCTCTTCAAAGCCTCTAAAAAATCTTTTGCATCAAGATCGATCTCATCTTTCAAAGCGATAAGTCCTCTGACCATTTTACCGATCAACAAAAATAGCGGAGTCTTTCCTCGTGCGGCAAGTTGATCAACTTTCGTTAAAAGTTCCGAACTGACTTCAACTTTTTCACTTGTGATCCATTTCGGACGACCTAATCTGACAACGCGACCATTCATTAATGCTTCAACTCCACAGCCCGGCACTTCTCTGAATGCCGCTACAGTCTGCAAAATTAAATTTCGATGCTCCGCTGTCTCACAAATTTTTTTCGCTAAAAAGTGATTCGATTCACTAGACACTGAGGCAGCATATGATAACAATGAATTTTGTGATAAGCCTTCCGGAATTAAATCAGTTATATAAAAATTTCCGTCAGTGATAACTTTTTTCAGCGTGATCGCTACCGTGTCGACGTAACTTAATTTTATCAATGATTCTGCTAATTCCATTTTAACGCCTAATTCATCAACAAATTTTCTTGCGAATTTGAAAACGATCGGCGTTGTGAGTGCAAGGCAGAATGGTGAGAATGCAATTAATATCGTCAAGCTGATCATTATCGCCGCATCTAATCCACGTTGAAAATATTGCCAACTGCCGATAACTAAGGCTGTGAACAATTCAAGCAGAATGTATAATTTTATCTTCGACAACAAAATTTTTCACCTCGTAAAGAATTTTATTGTTGTATTATCTAACAAAAAATCAATTCGTGCAAACTTTTTTGATAATAAAAAAATCTCCTATTGTAGAATTTATAAAACTACATTAAGAGATTATTTTTTTAAATTTTTTTGGAACGGTTAATTATTTTTTCATTCGATTGATCGCGCTGAAAAGTGCTTTGATCGAGGCGTTAATAATATCAGTGTCCATACCTGCGCCCCAAGTAATTTTATTATCTTCGTCGGTAATGCTGATATAAGCGATCGCTCTTGCACTCTGTCCGATCTCTAAAGCGTGCTCATTGTAAGTGAGATCGTGATATTTTAAATTAAGATTCTTTTGCAATGCATTACTAATTGCATCAAGTCGACCATTGCCACGAGCTTCATAAGTTATATGTTTGCCGTCGATCTCAAGTTCAACATTGCCTTTACGAGTTCCATCCGGTTCTTTCTTTAGTAAGAAGTCGATCAATTTGTAAGGCGTTTCGACGTTGACATATTCATCAATGAAAATCTGATAAATTTCATCAGGCAAAAGTTCTTTATGCTTTTGATCGGAAACTCTTTTAACGCAATAACCGAAGTCCTCACGCATTTTTTTCGGCATTTCAATTCCGTAGCGTTGCTCCATAACATAACCAACGCCGCCTTTTCCACTTTGTGAATTGATTCTGATAACGTCACCGTCATAAGTTCTTCCAACGTCGTGAGGATCGATCGGTAAATATGGAACTGTCCAACGATCCGGATTTTTTTCATCACGCCAATGCATACCTTTAGCAATAGCATCTTGATGTGATCCGCTGAATGCTGTAAAGACTAATGATCCTGCATAAGGTTGACGATCGTGGACGTGCATTCTTGTAACTCGCTCATACATTTCAACAAGTTCCGGCATATTTGAGAAATCAAGTTGAGGATCAACGCCTAATGCAAACATATTCATAGCGATCGTTATAATGTCAACATTTCCGGTTCGTTCACCATTTCCGAAAAGTGTTCCTTCAATTCGATCAGCACCTGCAAGTAAACCTAATTCAGAATCAGCAACGCCGCAACCGCGATCATTATGAGGATGAAGACTCAAAACAACTTTATCACGATATTTGAGATATTTATTAATGTAAGCGACTTGCATTGCGTAAACGTGAGGCATAGACATTTCAACAGTTACAGGAATATTAATTATCGGTCTGCGATCGATCACCGGCTGCCAAACGTCCAAAACAGCGTTGCAGACTTCTAAAGCATATTCCGGCTCAGTACCTGTGAAACTTTCCGGTGAATATTCAAAGCGATAATTTGCGCCGGCTTTTTCAGTGAGTTCCAGAAGAAGTTTTGCGCCGTCAGTAGCGATCTTTTTGATCTCTTCTTTCGACATTTTAAAAACCTGTTCACGTTGTGCAACTGAAGTTGAATTGTAAACGTGGACGATAGCATTTTTAACGCCGTCAAGTGCCTCAAAAGTTTTTTTAATAATATGTTCTCTTGCTTGAGTCAAAACTTGAACGGTTACATCGTCCGGGATCAAATTATCTTCAATCAATCTTCTAAGCAATGCATATTCAGTATCAGACGCTGCCGGAAAACCAACTTCAATTTCTTTAAAGCCGACTTTGATCAGCGTTTTATAAAATTCGATCTTCTCGTCAAGACTCATAGGAATGACAAGCGATTGATTTCCGTCACGAAGATCGACACTGCACCATATCGGAGCCTTTTCAGGATATTCTTTGTGAATCCAATCAAGAATAATTTCAGGCGGCATAAAATAGCCTTTACGATATTTAGTAAAATTTTTCATTTTATTGCACCTCAAATTCAAAAATAGCTTTAATAAGATAACACATTAAAAAAAGTTTTGCAAACAAAAAATTTTTCCGTTATAATCAATTCGTTAATAAGAAAAAATTTTTTAAATGAGGTGAAGAAATGCCCTGTCAAATTTTTATAAGTTACAGACGTAACGGCGGTGAAGTACTTGCTCACTTATTCTATACGAAATTATCACAAGAAGGTTACAAAGTTTTTTTAGACGTTGAATCTCTTCGATCTGGAAAATTTAACTCTGCACTTTATGAAAAGATTGATGAATGTGAAGATTTTTTGTTGATCTTGCCGCCGAATGCACTTGATCGTTGTAATGATCCTAATGATTGGTTGAGATTAGAAATTGAACACGCTTTAAAATCTAAAAAAAATATCATTCCTATTTTTATGAGAAATTTTATTTTTCCAAAAGAATTGCCGGAGACTTTAAAAGGACTTGCATATTTCAATGGAATTAATGCGAATATGGAATTTTTCGATGCAGTGATTGAAAAGTTGACAAAAAATTTCTTTCGATCGAAATTATTTAATCCTCAAGAAAGAAAAAGAATCATAACCGAAAAATCAGAAATAATTTCTTCAGATATTATGCTTTTGCTGGACACTTCTGCAAGTATGTATGAAAATATCGATGAATTGAAAAAAGTCGCTTTAATTTTAATAGACAAAATGATTGACTTTCAAATTTGCCGTGTCGGCTTGATCACATTTAATACTTCAGCAGAGTTGCTTTGTCCACTTACTCAAAATGATAATAAAGAACTCAACGAACAAATTAAAAATATCAATGTTAATGGCGGAACGAATACGCTTGCAGCATTGAAATTAGCTGAATCAGAATTTGAAAAGAGTGGCGATCGAAGAAAAATTATAATTTTAGTGACTGACGGTTATCCGGACGATCAACAAAAAACCTTTGAATGTGCAAAACTTTTACGCTCCAAAAATGTTTTGATTTATTCTATTGGTCTTGGCTT
>JAFUZV010000196.1 GCA_017476425.1 Selenomonadaceae bacterium | reverse complement strand
TGCTTGCAACCGGCGGAGCATTTATTGAGTTCATCGTGTAATCATATTCATCAACGTACATATCTTTTGGATTAAACGGCCTCAACATTAAATAAATTTCTCCGAGCTTTGACGCTGAAATTAATTGAAGAGCCTCATCTGGTTTTAATGCAAAAGTAGCAATCGAAGGATTTTCGATCGCTGAAGTATTTGCTGTTTCATTATCATTATCTTTTTTATTATCGTTATTAGTCATACTTTGATTAATACTTAATAGCAAAATATTTTGAAGTAAAACGCTTGTCGTTGCAGAATTTTTATCTTTCTCAACGAGCATTAGATCAACGTAATCGCCGGGCTTTGCAAAACCTGCTACACCGGTTACATCACTAACATTAATTGAAACAGCTCGACAATCAGCAGGTATCGATCCAACAAATCCGGCTTGTGCAATACTCTTATAAATTTTTTGCTCCGTGATAACGTCACCATTAAAAATATCTGATCTTGCCGGAGCATTCAAAACCTCAGCAACATCTTTTATTGCACCTTCCGGAACTAATTCCGCTGAAACTTCTTTTAACTGCACCATATTTTCTTTAATGATCGTTCTCGGCGCAATGTCCATACTAGCCGCCACAACCGTTACTGTATTTTCGATCGGCTTAACGGTTTTGATCTGTACTTCTGATGGATCAGGCTTTGATAAAAGAGTCAGTACACCATAAGCAATAACGAACATTATCAACGCAATAAATGCTGATATTATCAAAAGCTGTTTCGGGCGTAAATCATTTAAAATATCTACCAACTTTGAAAACATTTATAATTTTGTCTCACCTCGTCAAGTGAAATGTCAACTAATTATTGTTGATATTGTAGTTCTTTTATCAGCCTTTGTCAAGACTATGAAATATTGTAATATAGGGAAAAAATAAAACGAAGGGGGGGGGGGGGCATTGTATTAAAGCCTTGCTACTGCGAAGTTTTAATTGTGCAAATGAATTTCTAATAAATTTTTGCGTTCGATTAAAAAAAAATTTAATAATTTTTTAATCAAAATTATTAAATTGATTTAGTCGATCCAATCTGATCTTTCAGTTGTAAAAATATTATCGATCGCATTAGGTGCATTCAAATAAGTGTAATTCACTAAGCCGACTTGAAGATATGAATTGTAGATCGATTGACTTAAATTGAAATCGTTTTTATCAAAAAATTTTTCTTCGCCGTGTTGAGGATCATTAGCACGAGAATTTTCATCATAAATTGTTACTTCTATTTCATCATCACGATATTGCACATTACCTTTATTGTCAATAATGATCGGTGGATTAATTATCGAATAATCATTTGTGCCGTCGATCTGTTCTTGAGTGACAACCGTGTAATATACAGAAGTATTTTCATTTATGTATTTATTTTCTTTGACATTCAAATATTTTTCTTCAATGTCAGACAAATTAACATAAGCTGTTTGTCCGTTAGAATCTTTAAATGGTTGAACGTTATTGATCGTTTTAACGTCAGTCTTTTTAACAACAAGCAAATTATTATTTTCATCGTAAACGCCATACCAGCCGTCTTGACTGAATAAAGTATCATTCTTACGAACCCACCAAATAACGCCGTTTGAATCTTTGAGTTTATATGGATTTTGATTTGTTATTCCGTAATTTCTTTTATTTTGATCGTCAGACTGGCTAGAATCGTGTAGAAATTTTTCAGCGTTCTTCTTAACATAAATTTCTCTTATCTTTTCGTTAGTTTCATTTCTAATCCAAATATATGTTTCGTAACCTGCAGTCCCGGTGCCATTATTAATATACATTAAACTGTTACTGCTTTGATCGTTTCTACTAACTAAAGTATAAGCGGAAGTATCTAAATACTGAATGTTGCTTTCGTCGGCTATCAAAATATTATTTTCGCTATCTATAATTTGTAATTTATCACTCGGCAGATCATTTTTATCAATGGCTTCATTTTTATCAAAAATTATTTTATCGTTGTTAGAGTTTTTAGAGGACTCATATTTATCAGTGTTATTAAAATCCTCTTCAGTCTTCAATTTCAAATATTTTTTCGCTACGATAAAGCCTTCAAATTTATGACCGTTACCATTAATAACAACCGGGCTATTCGGCATAAATAAAATTCCTCTGAAGTCTGCATTAAGATTTAAAATAACCGGCAGTGAATCACGTACATTTGTAGCAGTTGGATCTTTCCAGGCAGATTTATATTTTTCAACGCCGGTTTCCGAATCTATCTCTTTGCCTTCGATCTTTTCCGGACCTTCATAGATAAAAATTATCGGACGATCTTTATTAACATTAGTATTTGCAACATTTACATTGATAATAATCTGTCTGACTGTATTCCACGAACTGGTATTTTGACCAACATCAGTATCATTATTAATATCTTCACCTTCAATTCTGGCATAAAGCGGATCAGGCGGTTCTTTACCTTGCGAAGCACGAACAGGATAAGTTATATCGACATTTATTATATCGTGGATTCTATATGCAAATTGATCGTGCCAAATTTTTGTTGATCCGCCATTTAAACCATCGCCGTGTTGAAGATTATAACTTACATTTTTTGGATCAGGATCAGTTGATCCTAAATCCCAATCTTTTTTAAAAGAATATTGAACATCAACCTTGAAATCAATGAATAAATCATCATAAGCAAGTTGATTGATTTTATACTTGCCGCCGGTGATACCGTTTAATTTCAAAGTTTCCGTACGATATTTATTGCCTTTGACATACCAATTTTCATTAGATTGAACACTTCGAGTTCTTGCGGCATTATCGGTAGCTGTTCCAACACCTAAATATGAAAAATCTTCACCTTTAGCAAGTTTTAAATCATATTCGTGCTTAATGTGATCCCACGTCTTATAAGTTTTTAACTTCTCTTTGTCAAGCATTTGTTGATATAAACTAACACCGTGTTCGGCATTAATTGACGGCATAATGTGCGTTAATTTTGCAACAGCAACAGCCTTGACATTCATATTGCCAAATTGTTCCATTATACCGAATAGATGATTAGCCTTACCTTCAAGCGTTATCGTGTAATAAAGTGCATCCCAATCATCTTTATCAGTTCCATACATTTTACGAGTCATAATAACTTCTGAATCATTATTCCAGCTATCAAAAATTTTATAAATATCTTTACTCGGCTCAGAATTAGGCTCATATTCAACAGCTTTATCAGATAAATTTAGACCGGCATATGTCGCCGCTACTAAATCACCATCACGAGTATCACGTGTTGAAATAATATTTTTTTCTATGAGAGTGCTTTCAACTTTATCAACAAATGTAGAATAAGTATAATCAGAACCTTTATAATCTGTATAAATGAATTGATTTGCTCCGGCAATAACCGCCGCATCAGCTGCATTTTGCAAGCGTGAAACATTCAAATACCACCAGCCGAAATCCGCTGCTACGCCTAAACCTATAAACGCTGTCGGCAGCATTAAAGCATAGAGAACTAACGCTTGTCCACGTTGTTTCCATTTATTGAGATCGAATTTTGCTTTGAACATTTTTGTCACCTCCACAAATTTAGAAGTGTTTTTGATCCATTTAATTCAATTTAAACATTTTATGAAACTTGTGGAAATTTTTTTATTTCACGATCCAAAATATTTTTATTTAATTGTCCATTGATTCACGGCACTCTTTACAATAACCGAAAAATTTTACTTCGTGATTAATAATTTTAAAGCCGGATCTCTCAGCGATCGTATGTTCTAATTCGTCTAATTTATCTTCGTCAAACTCAATGACTTTACGACACTTTAAACAGATTAAATGATGGTGACAATGAGAATCAGGATCAGTTGTGTTAAGTTCATAACGGGAACAGCCATCACCAAAATCAATTTTTAAAAGTATACCAAGACTCGCTAAAAGTTCCAGACTTCTATAAACCGTTGCAAGTCCGATTTCAGATTTTTTATTGCGAAGGATCAAATGGACATCTTCTGCGCTTAAATGATGCTGTGAAGGCTGATCTAAAAATATCTGCAAAATTTCCTTTCGCTGACCGGTCATTTTATAATCTTTCTCTTGCAAAATTTTTTTCAAGTAATCAATAGAAAATTGTTCACTCATAAAATCATCTCCAAAATTTAATTAGGAATTCGGAATGAGGAATTCGGAATTTAAGAACGATTATTTTAATTACGCATTCCGCATTCTTAATTCCGCATTATTTTAGTCTTCAGTAACATTTTTTTCAAATGGACGTGAGACGCTAAATACACCGGTAACTCTTCTAATTTGATTCATTAATCTTGAAACTTGTTCAGCATTGCTTACATAGATCGACAGATAAATTGTTGAAGTTTTATTGCTCTTGTTCGGTTGTGCGTGGACTGAATGAATATTTAATTTCATTTCAGCAGGCATCGCAAGAATTTTTGAAAGCAAGCCGGATTTATCATTGCAAATTATTTCGATCTCCGCCGTATAATCTTTATCAGTTTCGACATCCCAACTTACTTCGATCATTCTTTCAATGTCAGTTGTCGGTGAAAGAATGTTCGGGCAATCACTACGATGAATTGAAACGCCGCGACCTTTCGTAACATAACCGGCTATAGAGTCACCAGGTATCGGGTTGCAGCATTTAGCAAGTCTAACGAAAAGTCCGCTTTCACCTTCAACTAAAACGCCGTGACTAGATTTATTTGATGATCCGCGTTGAGGCTGTTTAATTTCAGATAGCAAAGCAGAAATTTCCGGTGAAGTCTGTGCTTTAATATCTTTGTTATGAATTTCAATTAATTTAGTAATTATGCCTTGAATTGCAACGCCGCCATAACCGATTGCCGCTAACAGATCGTCTTCAGTGCCGACGTTAAGTTGTTTTGCAATTTCTTCAAGTCGATGACTTTTCAAAATTTCCTTAGGCGAATAACTTAATTTCTTAATTTCACGTTCAATTATTTCTCTGCCGCTTTGAATATTTTCTTCACGATTTTCTTTTTTAAACCACGATCGAATTTTACTGCGTGTATCACTCGATGCAACCATATTCAACCAGTCACGACTTGGACCATTGTTTGATTTATTCGTGATAATCTCTACAAAGTCACCATTTTGTAATTTATATTCAAGCGGAACAATTCGCCCGTTGACTTTAGCACCAACACAATGGTGACCAACTTCAGTATGTACACGATAAGCAAAATCAATCGGATTTGATCCTTTCGGCAATGATAATATATCACCACCGGGCGTAAATGCAAAGACTTCATCACTAAAAATATCAACTTTTAAAGCCTCTAAATATTCTTTCGGATCGCTGATCTCATCTTGCAAATCAACCATATGATGCAGCCACGCCATTTTTTCATCAAATTGAGTTGTTGCATTAACGCTTTTACCGGATTCTTTATATTTCCAATGTGCCGCGACACCATATTCGCTGATTCTGTGCATTGCATAAGTTCTAATTTGAATTTCCAGCGGAAAACCTAAAGCCATAACGGTTGTATGTAATGATTGATAGCCGTTAGACTTCGGCACGGCGATATAATCTTTGAATCGTCCGGGAATAGGTCTCCATTTTGCGTGAATTATTCCAAGCACGCTGTAACAATCTTTCACTGTATCAACTAAAATTCTGACGGCTGACAGATCGTAAATTTCACCTATATCTTTATGATCACGGATCATTTTTTTGTAGATGCTGTAAAAATGTTTTGCACGTCCGCTAATTGAGGCGTGAATTTCCGAATCGTCAAATTCTTCTTCGATCTGTCGAACGGCTTCACTAATAAAATTTTGTCTCTCTTTGCGTTTCTGCTTGACATTCTCAACTAGATCATAATAAATTTCCGGCTCCAGATAACGTAAACTTAAGTCTTCAAGTTCCCATTTAATGCTTGAAATTCCAAGTCGATTAGCAAGCGGAGCATAAATTTCCATTGTTTCACGTGCAATTCTTTGACGCTTATCTTCACGCATATATTTTAAAGTTCGCATATTGTGAAGACGATCAGCAAGTTTGATCATTATAACGCGAATATCTTTAGCCATTGCCAAAAACATTTTTCTATAAGTTTCAAGTTGCTGTTCTTCTTTTGACTTAAATGGAATTTTTCCAAGTTTAGTTACACCGTCGATCAAATAAGCGATCTCCGAGCCGAACATATCTTCAACTTCTTCAAGCGTGAAAAGTGTATCTTCTACAACGTCGTGAAGAATTGCCGCTGCGATCGTTTCGTCGTCAAGATGAAGTTCCGCCAAAATTTCAGCGACTTGCAGCGGGTGATTTATATATGGCTCACCGGATACTCTTGTTTGACCTTGATGACCTTCAGCCGCAACAAGATAAGCACGTTCAATTAATTTGAAATCGGCTTTCGGTTGATAACTTTTAACCATATTCAATAGTGATTTAATGGTTGCGGGTTTTTTGCCTTTATCATTCAAGAAACATCACCTTACTAATGTGTAATGGGCAATGTGTAATGGGTAATTAAAATTCATAACTCCTAATTACACATTACCCATTATCAATTACCAATTAACTATTGATTCTCCAAAATCTTGATTCGTTTAGATCAAATTTTTTTGTGAGTTCAGGCATAATGTAATTTGTTCCGTCGACATCAAAATTTATAATTCCAAGTTCTTCAAAGACTCGAATTGCACAAAGCATTGTATAAGCTGAATTTAATTTTGAATTTTTGTTAGCAAGCGGCGAATTTTTGAATTTTAAATTGAGTTGAGAAATATTATAATTATTAAATTCATTTTTGCTAGCATTCAAACGGAAAAATTTATAAAAATTTATCATTGCCTCACGATTAGGAAAAAGTCCATTAGTTTTAGATGGATCGATCGATTTTACCATACATTGAACGCTGACATTTCCATTAAATTCATTTCTTTCCGGCGCAAAAGTAATATCAATTAATTCACTTTCAAGGAGCGTTGCAAATTCGGCTTTATTCCAGGCAACAGCTCTTATATCCGGAGTTTTACCGTCAGACTTCACAAAAAAATTCAAATGATTTCTTTCTTGACCTATAACTTTTGGATAAATTCCTTTGACATTTCGACAACCGAAGATCGGCGCAGGATTTTCAACACCGAACGGTGCAAGCATTTCCATTTCATCAGCAAGTTTAATAGTTAATTTAGTTGGATTAACGATCGCATCAACCATTTGAAACGGTAAAAAATTTCCGTCGTTTAAAAATTCCTTAACATAGCGATCAAATTCTCTACTGAATTTCTCAATGTTACAAGTTTTGATCGTGAAACCTGCCGCCGCTGAATGTCCGCCATATTGAACAAAATAATTACTGAAATGATCCAGCGTCTCTTTGATATGCAATGCACTGATACTTCTGCACGATCCGCGAGCTTCATCGCCTTGAATTGCAATGACGATCGAAGGTAAATAATATCTTTCAAGCAATTTTGACGCGGCAAGCCCGATTATTCCGGGATGCCATTTATCACTTGCAACAACAATACTGCTTAGATCGCCGCCGAATTTTTTTCTAAGTTCGTGATATTTTTCATTAGCCTCAACCGTAATTCTTCGTTCGATCTCTTTTCGCTCATCATTTTCGATCTCAAGTTCCTCTGCAATTTTTTCAGCTTCAAGATCATTTTCAGTTGTCAACAACTTAACACCACTTGAAGCCGCTGCAAGTCTGCCGGTGGCATTGAGTCTTGGCGCAATTCTATAACCTAAATGACTTGTATTTAATTTCTTATCGTTGATATTTGCATTTTTAATAAGTGCCTGCAAGCCGATATTTTTAGTTGATTCCATTTGCTTGAGTCCGTGATAGACAATCTTTCGATTTTCACCAACAAGCGGAACAATATCAGCAACGGTAGCAAGTGCAACAATATCAAGATCAACAAAATAATTTTTATAATCAACGCCGTTGATCTTCTGATTGAGTGCTTGACAAAGTTTAAAAGC
>JAFUZV010000195.1 GCA_017476425.1 Selenomonadaceae bacterium | reverse complement strand
GCGTATCTTTTTTACGTCTTTAACCATAACAACAAAAGAACCGGAGCCTCTAAGTATCCTTTTAATAACTATAGATCTGATAAGTAATAAAGTCGACCAGGAATCTTGTATGATTCATCTCTCTGGTCGACTTTTTTTATCAAAAAGCGGCGTAATAGATATAAGCCGCAATTCTTAATTGACAATTTAACAATTAAGAATTAAACTGATCTTGTGAGAGAAAACCAAACTCACAAAAAATAAAACTACCGTAGGACATATGGTAACGCCTTTGGAGAGCGTGTAAGACCTATAAACTAAGTCGCAAGTGAAAAAAGCAGTGCTCGATGAATTAGGAATCCGCCGGCTTTAGCCGTGCGGAGTTGTCAATCGCTCTTCGGCTTCAATATTTCTGATTTGCTTGGCAATGATACTTCCTTGAAAAAATTCTTGCGATGTATATTGCTCAATGGCGAGCTGTTGAGGTTAATGATCCAATCAACGCACTTATCACTCAACTAAACTCCATAGTCAACAATGCAGGTGATCAGGCTGCTTTAATCAATATCATTAACCAAAGTCTAGTTTTTCCGTTCGTCAGTGCTAGAGGTATTCAGTCGACTCAAGTGCAGGTATTGATCTCATTATCATTGTTGACGGAGTAATTGACAATTTCACTTTTCAATTCAACTCTAACGCTCTCATCATCAAAAATCAAAATGTCCGCTTCACCATTAACGGTGAACTAGAAATTATTAATGGAGGAACCAAAATGGAAATTTCTAATACTTCTAATGGCACGTTAATTAGTGGAAGTGCCGACAATGACTCAATTATAAATGCTGGTGAAAATGTCACGATAGATTCCGGCGCAGGCAGTGATTCAATCACACTCAGCTCAGATGGTCGCGAATATGTTGCATTGTCAAGTGTGACTTCGGCTGAAATTATCGGCTTTGAGAATGGAACGCTTGATTCGAGTGATGCGATTTATCTTGTTGACGGAAATATTTACAATTCAACTTTTGAATTTAAAACCGGAACAAGAATCATTAACAATCTTGGCGGCAGCGTTTCAATTTCCAGTTCAAATTTTAGAAATACTTTTGAAGTAATGATTGGCAATCAAAGGACTAGAGCTATCAATGATAGTATCTCTGCGGCTTTTGATTCTAATATTGATTATTACGCTCTCGGTAATGATTCGACGCTCACAGCGGTCACAGGTACAACTAAAATTAATGACATTGAGTTGATAACGAACGGAAATTTGACAGTTACCGGTAAACATTATGAATTAGATGACGGTTCATCTTACAATCTCGCCCAGACGATAACCGGATTAAGTGGCGGCGATTCGATAACAGTCAACGATTTGTGGAGTGATGCGACATTTGCTTATTACGTCAGTGACGACGGCACTACAATTTCACGAATTTCTGATAATTCGATTGTTTACACCGGCTCGGCTGATACTCTTTCAAGTCTCAACTTCGGCACTATCAGCTTTATGGATTATTTCACTCAGACAGTCGGAGAAGTTGTTGATGCCTTCAATTCTCGTTATGCAACTTTTAACAACTCGAATCTTACCATTGACGCTAAAACACTCAGAAATAATCTCAACACTCAAATTACTTCCGCAAAATCGGAACTTTCAACAGTCACAACTTTAACCAGTGCACTCGTCATTGATAAGATGGACGACATCATTAAGAATGTCATAAGCTCTGATGTTAGTATCAAGAATTTGCTCAATGAAGATATGTATAATGAATTAAGCAATCAAATTGACACAAAATTAAAATCCGGCGATGATCCTTTGGATATTTTCAGTAATTTTGATAATTACAATGGTGATATTTTTGACTGGATTTGTGATTCATTGATAGTTCCTGTTGCTCAGATTCTTGGCGATACTACACTTGACAGGATTGCAGCGAATTTGGCTAACAGGCTCTCCTCTCACAATACTAATACAATAATTTTAAATGGCAGTGAAGATACTGTTTCAATCGGTGCTTATTATGGTGATTCTATTGATGCCAGTCAGTCGACTACTCATAACCTGATTATCGCAGAAGGAGCGGTTACTGACTCACCTCAAAGGGATTTAATTATCTTGGTCGGTAGCAATTCGCATACGGGATCTATACAAAATGCTTTACTTCTCGGCAATGATACAATTAGTAGTGGAAGTAGTACTATGGATTTAAATTTGATTCTTGTTGAGGGCACGAACACGCTGGAAAGCACCGGAACGTACACGCTAAACGATATAACCATTACTACAACTAAGGATAATACTCTGGTTGAACTCAACAACGACGGTACGATTAGCTTCGCGGCGGATACAGAAATTGCTATCAACGGCTATCCTATCGACGGCACCGGCATCATTTCAATTGCCGACGGCGAAATTTACTACGTCATGACGGAAACAAGTGACAGTTTCAACATTGACAGCCGCACTTTCAATATGATAGCCGACGCTGAAGAAGGCGTTACCGTCACGACTGGCGAAAATACTTTTGAAGTTGCGCACGTTATCACCGAGCCGGAAGTTGAGGCTTACGACGATACCACCGACGATGATCTTGGCAAAGTTTTCAGCGAAAATATCACAATCGCGGGCGACGATTCTTACACCGTCAGCAATCGCAATTTTGGAGTGAGTATTGTCAGCGGTCTTTCAGGCGATGCAACAGTCGATGCGGAGGTTGTTTTCGGCGGCGTGGAAAATGAATATGGCACCGGATTTAAATTCGTCACCGACGAAGAAGGAACGTTCACTTTCGGCGGCAAAAATATCACAATCGTAGGCGATAATTCTGTTACTCTGGACATTGGTTTCAATGCTGACGGCACAGCATTTGTAGAAAATTACGACGGGCTGGACGGAGATGCCTCAATTATGGGAGCCAACACAACCATTGAAAACAGCGAAAGCGGCGTTATTATCAGCGGCACGGCTTTGAATGACAATATTAGTAACGAAGGATCAAACGTCACAATTAATGCACTCGGCGGTGATGATGAAATTATTAATATTGATTCTGGCGGAGTTCTAATTAATGCCGGTGAAGGCAACAACGCCGTCAGCAATCTCCTCAACTACAGCACTGTTACCGGAGCAAGTGACTTTTCGGGAGTAAGTATAGTAGGCGGTAGCGGCAACGACAGTATCTATAACATCGGTGGAAATTACGCCTCGATTGTAAGTGGTTCGGGAGATGACTACATATCCAATCGTCACGGTTATTATCCTACTATTTCGGCAGGAGATGGCAATGACTTCATAAGAATCAGCAATGGACATTATCAAAATATCGACGCAGGAGCAGGTGACGATACCATAACTGCGGACGCTGAAGTGTTCAATAGTGGTGATTGGGCTATGGGCGGCTACGCAACAATGCTCGGTGGCGACGGAAATGATCTGATCACGCCGATTTATTCCAACAATGCTTATATTGACGGTGGTAGCGGCGACGATACAATTATCACTAATGGAATTCAGTCAACCATAACCGGCGGTAGCGGTAACAACTTTATCAGCTTGACGAGTGCAGAAACCGACACTTCTGAAGGCGTTGTAGTTGCTCTTGTTGAAGGTGAGAATAGTACTGTTGAGGGCTTTAAGAGTGTTAGCAACAGTGAGGTAGATACCTTGTATTTTGTTGACGGTGTTGAAAATAAGGCTGTAGGCTTTACTGATGAAGGATTGAGTTTTTGGACTGACACGGTGATGGGCGGCAGCGATTACTTAGAAGTTACCTTCACAAATATTAATGATACTACGTTACTGAATTTAAAATATGGAACAGAACCGTCTATTGTTGAGGCTTTTGTTAATGATGGTGATATTTATCAAGTTTCGACAGGTGCGGCAGATATATTCGTTGGAGCAGTTGCAACTCACAATCAAGGCTTGAATTTTGAAGGAGTCAGCAATGCAACTATTACTGTTGACGGATTATTCGGCGATGGTAAGATTGGTGATACTGATGTCACGTTTGCTAATTTTGAGAGCTTGATAGGAGATAGCAACACAACCTTCATACTCGGAGAAGACACTTTAAAAACAATGGATTCAGTTGGTGCAGTGACTATAAAATCTTCAGAAGACGGCACAGCAACTGTAATTGGTGTTGGTGATTGGACACTTAACGATAGTACAGTCACATTAAGCCGCCTTTCATCACTCGTAAGCGGTGAAAATGGCTTAGAGGTTTATGACGAAGGAATGAGAGCCGCCGAGTCTTCTAAAAACGCTTTGCTTGCATACAATCCCGATGCGAATATTTACAATGCTTCTCAAACGGAAAGTATTATGGCTTTAGAAGATCCTGAACTGTGGCAAAATGATATGTACATTGAGGCTCCGACACTGCCTGCCGGGCAAACGCTCGAAGGTGATTTTAGTACTGATACCGGCAGGAAGATAACATTCATTAATAACGATACTCCCAATATCATTTACTTCAATGATGAAGGCGGCAATGCGGCAATTATAGGCAATAATGCAAGTAATCAGCAGATATTGACAGCCGGAATCGGTGGAGATACGCTTGAAAATTACTCAAGTAAAGCAGAAGTTTCAATGATTGGCGGCGCAGGTGATGACGCAATTCTTGCAACAAGTGGTACAAATGAATATATTGATGTGAGCACTGGAGGCAAAGATACCATTGCTGCACTAAACAGCGATACCCTTACCGTTTACGGCTATGAAGCGAAGAATGGCGCGACTTTCCTGATGAACACTCACGAAAATCTCACGAATTTGATAATGTACGGTGATCCTTATCTCTTGGTAGTTGGCGATGGCTATTTCAAAGCTGATAATCTCGGTAGAGTAGTTTTAGATGGTACGGATACGTTAAACGGCACATTTGTCAACTTCACTACTTACGACGACGGCTCTACACAACTTTATGGCTGGAGTGGACAAGCAGGTGGAAATGTTGACGGCAGTGACTATGAAAACGCGATATTAATAGGTGTTGCGCCCAGCGGTTATTCTACATTGAAAGGTGGAAACGGCAACGATACAATTTATGCGGCTGCGGACGATGTAGTAAGTCTTAGCGGAGGTAGCGATCTCATTGACATTGATCATCTTGAACGTGAATGGCGTATCAACGGCAATATTGGTGGTTTGACAATCAATTTTGGAGACGGCAACCTATCTGCTAAAACGACGGTGAAAGGTTTTGATTCCTCACAAGACAAAATAGCCCTTAATAATATCGATGAGCTGAGTTTTGACTTTAGCAATGACAATCTTCAATTAGTCGTCAATAGTAGCAGTCTGACATTTAAAGACATTACCGAATCAACAAATATGTTTATAGGTGATGAATTGACGGCTTTTATTGCAGACAATTCCACAATTTCCGTAACGAATGACAGCTTTCCAACAAAATTTTACGGTAATGTGGATGCAGTCGTTGATTATTCAAATTATAATGATACACTTAATATTAACCTCAACAACAATTTTAACAATATAAACATCGTCAAAGGTAGTGCAGGTACAACATCTCTTTGGGGCAGTGACAGTGATAATTCTTCACTTTATGCCGGAACTGGTGAAACTTCAATTTTTGGCGGTTTTGGCGGTGCTAATGATAATTTATTCGGTTATGAAGGCGATAACAAGAGCGGAAGTACAACTTTCTTTGTCTTTGCAGACAGCGGCAGTGATACTATTGAAGGTTTTGAGTTCGGAACAGGTGAAACAGCTGATAAACTTAACACTTTTGGTCAGGATGTTACAGCGACTTGGTTTGACAGTCAAAATGCTTTTCACGTTCAAATTGGTGATAATGTCAATGATCAAGCAATTATAAATAATGCTAAAAACCAAATTATTAAAGTTAATGCTTCCAGTCAAGATTGGATTGTCGAGTTTGGAGATGATCTCACTTATAATGATTCAGTAAATTGTTACAGTTACAACTTCGATACAAAACTCAAAATAGATGACAATTACATTGGAGAGAATGTTGCGATTTGGTCAAATGGTTGGGACGGAAAAATTTATAATAACGTCAAAGAAATAAATGCAAGTGCTTACAATGGTGAAGCGACACTTGTTGGCAATGCTTTAGATAATATCGTAACTGCTTCAAATGGTAACAGTTCACTTTGGGGCGGAGAAGGCAATAACAATGATACTTTGATTGGATCAAGTGGATATAATGAATTTTTCTACCTCAAAGGCAACGGAAATGACGTAATAACGAATGTTGAAGAAACTGACTTGATTAACCTGTTAGATATTAATCTTGATGACATCAGTGAAATTAGCTTGAGTGATAGTGCTATTGAAGCAACTTTCAAAGAAGGAGGGCAAATCTCAATTAATACAACAGATGAAGTAACCGTTCAACTTGTCGATGGTAGTAAATGGCAATCCGACAAAATTAACAAAGGTTGGAAATTGAAAGAATAACTGAGAGTGAGCCCTTCTCGATTTAAAAGACGGTTTTTTCTCCCCAAAAAACAAGTAAATCAAGAGATACTTCAAATTTTAAAAGAATGCTCAAAACAAAGGGAGAGAGCCAGTTAAGAGCACTAGAGGGCGAATAAGATTGTAATAACACCCTCATGTAACGGAAGATGGCAGTTTTAGCCTCACTTCTAGTTCTGAACTCTTTGAAGAAAGTAAATTCGCACTTCAAGTAGCTAAAGAAATTCTCAGCAACAGCTTGTTTAACGTGATTAACGACAAAAGTTTCCGAAGTCATGGAAGAATATGAGAGCCACGATCGGAAGGAGAGATTATCGATGGTTGACGATTAATCGACATTTTAAGAGCCTCGCAGACCAATTTAGAATCAATCCTGAGAAAGAAAACCTACACTCTAAAATGGACAACGATGCTGTCATTTTTATTAAGTTATGTATTTATTTTTTACATACTTAAGTCTTTATTAATTATATTTTTATTATCTATTCCTTTATTAATTATTAAGTTATTTGCTATTTTATCTCTTCTTTTGCTTCACAACTTTCTTCCAATAACCTTATTATTAATTGATTTTTTGTCTCCACATTTCGATCTAACATTCTTT
>JAFUZV010000194.1 GCA_017476425.1 Selenomonadaceae bacterium | reverse complement strand
TCCATTAATGATCACATTGCTGGCATAGTTATCAATGTTATTTCCGCTACTATCACCATTAAGTACAACTTTACTTTTATAGTTATAAACCCAACTACTACCGCTGACAACTGAAGAAGTAAAGCCGCTCGGAATGGTTGACTTTTGATCACTTTCGCCATCAATATTAATGGTTTTACCTTTAGCACCCTTGAGAGTCATTTTACCAGTGCCAACTTTAATGATAACGTCATTACCGCTAGTTTGAGTTGTGTAAGAACCACCACTAATTTTAATGGTATCGCTTGAATCGTAACCATTAATTGTATCATTGCCATCGCCAGAAGCATATTGAATAATATTATCATAATGAGATGAATTAAGAGTAACTATATCATTACCTGCTCCGCCTTTAATGGTTACATTTCTGAATGAATTGTAAATAGAATCATTACCTACGCCACCATTTATAGATACAAAAGGATCATCGTTATAGATTGTATCATTTCCGGCTCCACCATCAATGGTTACATAACCGTAAGAACTTTTAACTGTATTATTTGAAGTTGTACTGCTGTAAATCGAATCATTTCCACCACCGGCAAGAATTTTAACACCGCCAGCACTATTACTAATTGTATCATTATAAGAAGTACCATTGACGGTTTTATTTTTCGTCGAATTAGAAATATATTGACCGTTATTACTAGGAATAGTATTACCAATGATTGTGTTAGTAATGCTATTAGAATTGTTGTAAATGCTGAGTTGGTTTCCTTTAGCATTTTTCACTTTAATTGATCCGCTACCGACTTTTAAGACAACATCATTACCGCTGATTGAAGCACTACTGATCGCTGAGCCGGTAATTTTAATTTTGTCTTGACCAGTTTTATAATCATTGATAATGTCGTTACCATCACCATTAGCATAAACAAAAACGTCATTGCCATTGCCGCCGATCAAAGTGTCGTTGCCTTTACCACCGATTAAAGTATCGTTACCATTTACACCGTCTAAAGTATCACCAACACTTGAACCTTTGATTGAATTATCAAGAGTATTGCCGACAATTTTAATTGATCTTGTGCGTTTAGAAGCGTCAATATTTTTGATCTTTGAAGTCGCAGTATAAGGTGAAGAATCAGAATTAGTGAGACTGATCAAAGTTTTGCTGGTTTCAGTATTCGAGTTAGTTTTTTCCGTGCCATCAACGGAAATATTTTTAGTTTTGGCATTCTTCAAAAGAATTGAACCGGTGCCAACAGTAAATTTAACATCATTACCAACAGTTGAACGAGTATATTCACCGCCGACTATGCTGAGTTTATCACCTGCTGCGTAGTCCTTAACAACGTCATTACCTTGACCGCTTTGATAAATAAAAACGTCATTACCATAACCACCGATCAAAGTGTCGTTGCCTTTGCCGCCGTCTAAAGTATCATTACCTGATCCACCGTCTAAAGTATCATTAGCAGAGCCGCCTTTGATTGAGTTATTAAGAGAATTTCCAACAATTTTAACAAATTTCGTGCGGCTTGAGGCATCAATAGTTTTGATTGTGGAGCCTGCAACAACCGGTGAAGAAGTAGAATTTGTAACGATCAAAGTTGTAGAGGTTGAAATTTCCGTATTCGGATCAATGTAATTACCGTCAATGTTAATCGTTTTGTTTTTAGCATTCTTGAGAGTAACTTTTCCGCTACCGACTTTGACGATAACATCATTGCCGCTGACTTGAGTTGAATAACTGCCGCTAGTGATTTTAAGCGTGTCATCACTGCCAAAGTTAGTAATAACGTCATTACCGTCACCGTTAGCATACTGAATTAAATTATAACTGTGAGATGAACTCAAACTAATTGCGTCGTTGCCTTTACCGCCGTTAATGGTAACGTTATCAGCATCGCTGACGATTGAATCATTTCCGACACCGCCGCTGATCGAAGTATAATCAGCACGGTTATCAATGGTATCATTTCCATTTCCGGCGTTGATTGTAACATTATTAGCAGAAGTATCATTGAAGATTTTATCAGCGGCGTTTGTGCCGTCGATTCTAATACCGCTGGTTGAGTTGCTTATTGTGTCGTTGTCTTCACTGCCACCGCCCTTACCAGTATCAATTTCACCAGAGCCGGTTTTAATGTTGATCGTTTTATTAGCTGCATCTTTAAGAGTGATCGAATCATAACCGACCGCAAGAATCACATCACCGCTTTCGGTAGTTTCTCTTTCAGTTACACTTCCGCTTGTAATTCTGAGCGTATCATTAGAAGACCAATTCAAAATAATATCGTTACCATCATTGAGAGCATAAACAAAAACTTCAGCACCTGCGCTACCTGTGACAGTATCATTACCAGTACCGGCATTAACTGTTGCAACTACTCCATTGCCTGAACCATTCTTTTGAACGGTGATATTGTCATCAGAAACGCCGCCTTGAATTGAAGTGCCTGTACCTGCTTTCGACACAACTGTACTGTTGATTCTTGATGAAATTATTTTAGTATTGTTTGCAAAGGCATTTATCAAGATGTTATTACTTGTATTGTCAGTGCCAACGGTAATGAACGTTCCATCGCCATAAGTTGTGATTGTATTATCGCCATAGCCAGCATCAATGGTTACTTCTGTGGCGTAATTTTTAACAACATCTTTTCCTCCACCAGTGTCAATGAAAGTATTTGTACCTCTATTAATAATCGTATCATTTCCTCTGTAAGCATAAATCACAGCATTTGAGCCGCTATTATCAATATAATCCACCTGGCTACTATTATTGTTCCCATAAATTGTAACATTGTTACCAGTATTGTAAATATTATTATTATCATTATTAGCATACCAACCAGAAGTACCAGAAGAACCAGAAATGGCAGTATCATTTGTTGAATTGTTAATATTTACCATTTAAAAAATCACCTTCTTTTTAGATTGATTTAATTGAACAAAACCTTATAAACTTTATTGAGAGTTACTGCTAATTGATAGCGAGTTATGGTGTCATTCACATCATCGGGATTATCTTTCATCTTAGAATTAACACCAGTTACCCTAAACAAATTATTAAGCATAGTTCTAAGTTCACCTTTAGTGATATTTCGATTACCACGAAATGTTCCATCACCATAGCCTTCTTCAATCCCTGCTCTGGCAAGTGTTACAACAGCCTCAGCTGCCCTATGATTCGAAGGCAGATCACTAAATGGATTGAAACTCATTGCGATTTCCTCATGTGTCTTCCGGTGATAGAGATTAGCTACCATCATTGCTACATCGTAGCGGGTGGCTATTTTGTTGCCCAAGAAAGTGCCGTCTCCTTCACCTTCAATGATTCCATAAGCAGCAAGATTTGTGACAGCATTGTAAGCCCAGTGACCTGAAGGCACATCAGCAAATGGATTCATAGCTGCAAATGTCACTGATGATATGCAAATAATCAAAGCTGTCAACATTGAAATTAAAAATTTTTTCTTCAATGAATGCATTCCTCCTATTAATTTTGTTTGTTATTTTATTTAAATATAGCTCTAATCATAGATCACCACCTTTATTAAATCCAAAATCGTTAAACTTCTTCACCTTTCGGATAATACAATGACATACTTGCATTATCGCTGGCTAATCTTTCATAAGAATAGAAAGTCAAGTTGACACGATTGTAAACAAAACTACCATTTTGATCAGGCACATTATTTTCCAAGAAACGAACGCCTTTAGAATTCATTTCCGCAAGAATCGCTGAATGTGAATCGCCGTTGCGCCTTCTCATTTGCACAAAATCACCAACTTGAGCATCACGGAACATTGATTTAGCATTGTGTTTAGTCAAGAATTGATTAGAGCCACGCACGCCGACAAATTCAGCGTTGATATTAAGTCTGTAATTATTTCCTCTGCTTTGATTGCCAACGCTGCCAATGTCTCCGATGTTATTCATTTGATTGAAAACGAACGATGCAAAATTTTTGCTTTCCATACCAACGCTATTACTTTGATTTTGCCAGATTTTGCCTACAAATTCACTGATCATATTTTGCAAAACATCTTGAATTGATTGCGGACGCTGAAAAGCATTTTTACCGATCCAGCCGGTTTGTTCACCTCTTGCAGTTGGATATTGGACTCTGTAAGCGTTATCTGTTTCAGATACTACATTAATTTTAAGTCCTACGCTGATAAATTCACTGCCGGAACGATTATTTAAATCTGAATTAGTGAAAATCGGTTGAAAGCGTTTGATTGTATCAGTCCACGGTTTATAATCCGGTCTATCTTCAATATTGTGTGTTACATTTGTTGGACGTATTGGAGATGGTCTCGGTGGAATGATCGGTTGTGGTTGTGGATGTGGTGTTGGTCTTAATCTGTGAGGTCTATGTCCGTTATCAACTTGTCTGCTAAGCTCGGCTACATCTTTCTTATCAATTTTACCGTCGCCATTAACGTCAGCATTGTTAATATAAAATTCGTCGTTGCCGTTGCTTTCACGATTAATGTAATTTTTAAGTGCTTCTTTATCTGCTCTTGTTACTTTGCCGTCACCATTGACATCTCCGGTTAATTCACCTTCAGAATAATTGACATTGATACCGTCTAATTGATCACGAAGTCCTTGCAAGTCTTTTTCGTCGATCGTTCCGTCGCCGTTTATATCAGAATTTTTACGAATGAAATCATCAGACGAATCAACATTATTAATATAATTTTTGAGATTTTCGTGATCGCTTTCATCAACAACGCCATCACCGTTAATATCACCGATCATTGTTTCGACTTGCGCCTCGTGCTCATCAACTAGTTGTTGCACTTTTTCTAAATCTGCACTGGTAATTTCGCCGTCGCCGTCCATATCAGCTTTATCCATATTAATTTCTTCGTCTGATCCGTCAAGTACACGTTGCATTAAATCATAATCTTTAGCATTAACAATTCCGTCACCGTTTGCATCGCCCATATCCGGGTGAAGTTCATCAACAAGGCTTTGTAATTTGTCAACGTCTGCGTCGGTAATTCTATGGTTGCCGTCAAAGTCAGCATTTTTCAAATTGATGTCGGTATTGTTACCTTCTTGGTATTCTTTTAAGGCGTGAACATCAGCTTGTGTAACTTTTCCGTCGCCATTGACATCGCCAATATTAGGATTGATAAATTTTTGCAAGGCTTTAGTATCCTCAGAATTAATTTCACCGTCTTCATTAATATCAGCGTTTTTAAGATTAATTCTTACGCTCTCACCATCATTATACTTTTCAAGAGTAGCAACGTCGGATTGATCAAGTTTACCGTCATTATTAATATCGCCTTTGATATTATGAGGACGTGGCGGAGGCGGCGGAGGAAAAATCGGTCTAAGTGGAGGTCTTCTGTCAACAAGTCTCATAAATTCGTTAAGATCATTTGAATTTGGATTTGGACAACTATTCATAGGTTTAGCATTGCCTTGATTCGTGTTTTGGCGGCTACGGTGTCTTGAGACTTTAGAAACTTCACCTTTCAAAACGTCATTATAAGAGACTTCAATATCTTCATCTCTAATTTCCGGCGTTTTTGAAGAAGAATTTTGATTGATAGTTTTGGCATTAACATTTGCCACTGATGGATTCATAATATTGCCTCCTTGTAAAAAAATTATATTTCCATAAATTTAGTATATTAGTAGTTATTTCATTCAAAATTATAATTTGCTCGACCATTCAAATTTTCAATCAATTCTCAATTTATTTGAAATTATAAATTACTGTTTAGGTAATTGTCAATATTAATTTATTTTATTGTAAAATTACTTTGTTAAAAATGTTGTGCTCTTTTAAGAATGTTAGCAATAAAAAATCCGCTGATCATTTTCGATCAACGGATCATTTTTATTTAAAGAATAAATTTTATTTCTTCTTTTGTTGATTGTAAGTCAGAGAAGTAATTTTTTCTTGAGAATTAAATTGATAATTGAAATTGAGATCATCGCCGATTAAATTATTTTGATCGTCAAGAATGCTTTCTAATTCATCATTCATCATTCTGCCTTCTTCATTATCCATAAACCAACGTTCTTCATAATTTCCTGCAGTTACAATATTAAGTTCAATGTTCTTAGCATTCTTAACAGTAAGTTTTCCATTACCGATCTTAATAATTTTATCATTGCCGGAAATTTGAGTTGAATAATTGTTAGTGCCGAGACTAATTTTTTCACCGGCAGCATAATCATAAATCAGATCATTACCATCACCATTTGAATAAACGAAGACATCATAACCACCATTACCAAATAAAGTATCGTTGCCAGTGCTACCGATAAGAGTATCAGTCCCTAAGCCGCCCCAAATTGTATCGTTACCTTCACCGCCGTTGAGATAATCATTACCTTCATTACCAACAACTGTATCATTTCCTTCTTGACCAAAAATAAAATCGTTACCTTTGCCGCCGAAAAGTGTATCACTATCTGAGCCGCCCCAAATTGTATCTTTTCCATCACTTCCAACAATATAATCTTTACCTTCATTACCGACTAAATAACCGTTGCCATCACTACTGTAAATAGTATCGTTGCCTGCGCCGCCCCAAATGCTATCATTACCTTTTCCACCGACAAGATAATCATCACCGTCATTTCCAACGATTATATCATTACCTTCAAGACCTCGGATAGTATCATTACCTGCATTGCCCCAAATACTGTCATTACCTTTGCTACCGGTAATTGAATTTGCAAGAGAATTGCCACTGATTTTGATCTTATTTGTTCGACTTGACGCATTGATCGTTTTGATCTTTGAATTTGCCTTGAGAGTAGACGAATCAGAATCAGTTAAAATCAAAGTTGTTGAGTCTGCAGTTACAGTTGAAGAAGAATTATCATAAGTTCCATTGATTTTAAAATCGATTCCTTTTGCACTTTTTAAAGTAATTTTTCCAGTGCCAACATTTAAAATTATATCTTGACCGCTAGTTGTAGAAGTATATTTGCTACCGCTGATCTTGATCGTCGAATTTGCATTTAAACCATAAATAACATCGTTACCATCACCAGAATTATATTGAATCAAATTATTTTTGCTGTTATCACCGAGTTTAATAGTGTCATTGCCCTTAGCACCATTTATCGTAACATTTGCGCCGTTGTTGAAAATATAGTCGTTACCTTCACCGGCATTAATATTAACGCTTGATCCCCAACTATTAATTGAATCTTTTCCTGTACCTGCAACAATAGTAACATTTTTGGATAAACTATTTACACCAATAGTATCATTACCATCACCGGCATTTATACTCACGTTTAATGCAGTGGTATAATTTAAAATATAATCATCACCGCTATCGCCGTCAATAATTGCATTAGAAGCCTTATTATTGATCGTGTCATTTCCGGCGTAACCAAAAACAGATGCACCGGCGATTGTATTATTAAGGCTGTCATCATAAATAGTGCCTTGAACCATTGCATAATCTTCACTGCCGCCTTCAATACTGCCGACAATTTTTAAATTCTTGTCTTTTGCATTCTTGACAAGAATTTTTCCATTGCCAACGGTTAAAATTATATTTTGACCGCTCGTCGTTGAAGTAAAATCACTATCAGCAATTTTAATTGTGTCCGTTTCAGCAATTCCACTAATCGTATCATTACCATCGCCTTTGTTGTAAACGATCAAATTATTTTTAGAAGAATCATAAAGACTTATAACATCGTTACCTTTACCACCTATGATCGTAACGTTAGAGCCTTTATAATTCAAAATTTTATCATTGCCGGCATTACCATTAATTAAAGTCTTAGAAGAATTATTTAAAATTGAATCGTTTTTGCTACCACCGAACAAAGTTACATTTGAAATTCCGCTATGTGAATAAAGTGTAGAGTTATTGCCGCTTAATGTCAAATAAGCCTTGCTACTGCGATTGTAAAGATAGTCATAATCAGCAGTACCTTGAAGAGTGACATTTTCAGCATAATTGTAAACTGTTGCCGATTCAGTACCGGTTGTAATTGTTGAATATTTGCCGTAATTATAAATTCGATCATTACCGGCACCACCATCAACAAAAGATGAAATTCCTTTATTAATTATGGTATCATTTCCACCGTAGCCATAGATATTAGCACCTTCAAGTGTATTATTAAGAGAATCAGCATTTGAAGTTCCATTGATCGAATTTGCCTGCTTAGCAAGATAGCGAAGGAAAATATAACCGGCTGAATAATAATCGGGTTTTAATGTTTCATCAGACGTTGAAGAAATAACTAAATTTTGTTCCAAAAGGTCTATATTATCTGCTATCCTTTTAATATCAGATTTTCGTTTGTCGTCTGCACCTTGAGTAATTTCAGCTGTTCCTTCAACAATTAGATTAGGCAAATAACCAAAATATTTTATCTTTGCTGCCATAATTGCATGAGTCATTTCATGAGCGAAAGTTCTATCCATATACCAAGGTGATTTTCCACCGTTAGAAACATCGCCGCCGCTAAGATCAGAAGTCCATTTTTTCATATTGAAAGTTATTGAAAGTTTATCAGTTATTCCATCGCGATTGTTATCATAAGGAGAAGTCCACGCCATCCAACCTTTGGCTTCATCGGTAGGATTATCCTCAAAACAAATTGTAATTGTCCTAGCTTTGTCAATAACGTCTGAGTCTGCAAAACTGTAATTATAAGACTCCTTGAGAAGTTTCAAAGATTCTTTTGCCCACCAAGTATAAATACTTTGCCAAACTTGTTTTTTATATCCTGTGATAGTTGTATCTTCAATTTGAAAAGTTACATTGTAATTGCTAAGAGTAAATGAAGTATCATTAAAACTCGTGTCTAAAACGGAATTTTCAGGAACGATTGATTGTGCAGTTTTAGTATTTGAAGTGCCTGCATCTGATCCTGTTATTGCGCCGGTATCTGAATTATTAAGATCAATTCCGCAATAAGTTTGAAGGAAATCGGTTCCACTTGAAGAATTTCTGCGATCTCTGAGAATGCAAGAAATTACATCTTCCATATTCTTAAAATTTGAACAGGCTTTGAGTGCTTGATCAACGGCATTTTTTCCATAATAAGTTGTTTTATCAAGTGATGCCATAAACTTTTTGATCACTTCTTGTTGTGCAGACATTTTTGCTCACCTCAACTTTAAATTATATTTAACTTTATTGTAAGTTATAAAAATTTCAAAGTCAACAAAATTAAATATTAAAAATTTTTAATGACAAAAAAATCCGCTGATCATTTTCGATCAACGGATCATTTTTATTTAATGAATAAATTTTATTTCTTTTTCGTTTGAGAATAAGTCAACGAAGTAATTTTTTCTTGTGAATTAAATTGATCATTGAAATTGAGATCATCACCGATCAAATTATTTTTATCGTCAATGATCGTTTCTAATTCATCATTCTGAATTTTGTCTTCTGAATCGTCAATGAACCAACGTTCTTCATAATTAGCACTTGTCGTAATATTTAATTTAACACTTTTAGCATCTTTCAAAGTGATCTTATTGCTGCCGACTTTGATAATTTTGTCATTGCCGCTGATTTGCGTTGAATAATCACTAACACCGAGAACAATTTTATCTTGCGAAGAATAATCAGTGATCGTATCATTGCCGTCACCTTTGTTATAAATAAAAACGTCTTTACCATTACCACCGGTCAAAGTGTCGTTACCCTTGCCGCCGATCAAAGTATCTGCACCTTTACCACCAACGATTGAATTTGCTTTTGTATTGCCGGTGATATTGATCGCTTTCGTTCGCTTTGAAGCATCAATCGTCTTGATCTTTGAATCTACAACAACGTTTGAATTGGATGAATTGGTTAGCGTCAACGTTGTCGAATCGATCGAATTTGTTCCTTTGATATTTAATTTCGTGCCTTTAGCATTCTTTAAAGTCATTTTGCCTGATCCAACTTTTATAACGACATCAGATCCGCTATTTTGAGTTGAATATCCGCCGCTGATACTAATTGTACTTGATGAACTGTAGCCTTGAATA
>JAFUZV010000193.1 GCA_017476425.1 Selenomonadaceae bacterium | reverse complement strand
TTATCCTTATCCTTATCCTTATCCTTATCGTTGTCTGACTTCTGATTTATATCTTTATCATTAATTTTATCCTTGTCAACTTCTTCAACGTCAGATTTTTTTTCTTTATTATCTTCAGTTTTTAAATCGACTTGTTGATATTTATTTTCAGCTTTAGGATCAGGCATATCCCATAAAGGCAACATATCTTCAATAGGCGTTATAAAAAATGTGTAAGGACTCATCTCTTTTAAACCTGCCGCAAGTGCTCCGACAAGTTTACCATTAATATAAACCGGTGAGCCGCTCATACCTTGTAAGACTCCGCCGGTTTTATCGATAACTGCGCCGCTTGCTTTCGCCATTATCATTTTCGACGAGCCTTTTCCATTATCAATTAGTCCTATAATATCTACGTTGAATGGTTCAATTTTTCCGGAATTATCGACAACTGTATAAGCAACGCCGCTCATTCCGCTTTGAATTTGATCTAGCGGTAAAATTTCCGGCATTGCTTTAACTTCGATCGGCAGCCAAAATGCTAATGCAATGATCGCCGTCAACGTAAATTTTAAAGTCAGCTTCTTAAGCAAACTTAGCAAATTTTTTCACTCCAATCTTCGGACATTCAATCTACAAATAATTTTCATAAACAGTTGACATTTTACAATCTAAATTCATTATCGTCAAGTAATTTATTATCTACATTGAATTTAAACTTTTTTATCTAATAATTCAAAAAAAACTCATAGATAAATTATCTTGATTATCAAAGATAAATCTATGAGAAAGTATTATCAACAATATGAGATCAAATTTATTTTATATCGACACTATGTCCGATTTCAGCTGATTTGTAAGTTGAATAAATAATTTTCATTGTATCATAAGCAAGTTGAAAATCTGAATGAGGCTTTTGATCGTAGTAGATGCTTTCAATAAAATTTTTCATTTCATCAGCATAACCACGAATAATTTCATCTTCTACTGCAACGTTATTCCAGCCTAAACGACTTGGCAACATTTCCGACAAATAAACCTCATCAAGTCTATCTTCATCTAGGGACTGTTGGTAAACTCATTTTAATTTAATTCTGATGGCAACAATAACTATAAAATTCCAAAAACAAATAGATAATTTATCAAATCTCATCGCAATGTGACGATTATTCTTTATCTTATTGAAATATCTCTCAACTATATTTCTCTGCTTGTATATTTCTTTATCAAATTGAACCTTGCAATAAGTTGAGTCTATTTCAATAAGGACTGACTTGCCAGAGTTCCATTCTTGAAGTAAGTTGATAAAAATACCTTGTTCGATCCATTGTTGGAATTTGTTATAAATACTATTCCAATTAACATAAGTTCTCAATATCCAAAAGATGGCGTTATTATCAAGTGGTGGTCTGCCTGTATTTTTAGCTTTTAAAAGTTTGTCAAATTGTTTTGTTGTCAAATCAAAGAGAGCAACTCATGGTTTATTTTTATAGTTTACCAACACGCTCTAAATGTGAAGGTGTCAATTTTATTTTAGAATCTTTTTCAAAAATTCCGGATCATTCGTCTTTTGCCTCGTTAAATAAATCTTGAATTGTTTCTTTCAAGCCGTCATCTGAATCGCCGTAATTTCTAAATTCAAGCACTCTAGTTTTATCTTTGCCGCTTTCGCTTTCGTCATAAAGTTTTGTATAAATCAATTTAAAAACTTCTTCAAAAACGTCAACGCCTGCATTTGCTAATACTTCATCTTCCATTTCAAGAATCAATTCTGCTAAAGTTTTGCCTTCATTGATCAATTTATCGTGCTTGACAAGATCGGCAATTCTCCAGCGTTCAGTCAAAATATCTTTTTAGAAAAATTTTTTCTTCGATCGCTTTGATCTCATCTTCTGAAAAAAATCGCTGAATCGTACTTTGAATTTGTAAAAATTTCTTTGAGTGAATACATAATTATTTCTCCGGCGGCATAACTTCATTAATACAGGCCAAAGCGTTAAGTGTACGAGGAAAACCTATGAATGGATGAATAGCAGTTAAAACGCCGATCACTTGTGCACGAGAATTGCCAACTGATTTATTGCCGGCGATATGACCTTTTAATTGAGGCTCACAACCGCCGAGACTAGCGATCGCCGCCATTGTGATCATTTCACGCTGTTTAAGATCAAGAGTGCCGCGAGTGTAAGTGTCACCAAAACAAAATTCAGCAAGATTATCATTGAAATGTGCAACGTCCGGCGCAGCATTCTTTCTCATATCTCTAATTTGATCACCGAAAATATCTATTTGCACTTGTAAGCCTTTATCAAAACGATTTTCTTCAGTAACTGTCGCTTGATTTTCGAGCGGTAATTTTATTTTGTGATCCTTAAAAACTTTGTTAATCGTCTCTAAAGCCTCAACTGATCTTGCAAAACCAATGTAAGGCGTAACTTGATAAATCGTCTCACGAATTTCAAGCGGCTTGACTCCAAGATTTAATGCGCCGTCAACTTCATTAGCAAGTGCAGATTGTACGCCGGTTGTTGCAAGTGAAGCGATCCGAACAAGTTCACGATCAACATCATTCAACGTCTTTGATTGTTCGACATTATCACCATACAAATAGCGTTTCAATGTCGCCGCCATTTCAGGATCAGTTTTTTCAATCGAAATTTCTTTTTTGCCGTGCATTTTTTCAAAATTCTTTTCGCTGACTTCAACGCGATCATAATCTTTTGCTGAAACGTCTGAAGTTGTTCCGATACAAGTTGCACCGATACAAAGCAATGCAAGCGATAAAATTTTTTTCAATCTCATCATTAACACCTCATCAAAAAATTTTTTTGTTTGATTATATCATTCTTTTCAAATCGATTGAATAAAGTTAAAAATTTTTTTACAATTTATTTTGAATTGTGTTATAATACTTTCAATTTGTTATTGAGGAGAGAAAATTTTTTGTCGTATTACTTCGTGTTAGTCATAAGTAAAATTGTTTGTCTATTACCTTGGTCGCTTTGCAAAAAAATTGCTGACTTGCTTGCAACGATCGCTTATCCACTTGTGCCGAAACGTCGAAAAAAAATGTCTAGAGAAAATATTATGCGCTGCTTGAAAGTCGACGAGATCGAAGCAGAAAAAATTTCAAAGGCTAGTGCAATGCAATTCGGATCGATCTTGTTTGAAGTCTTGCGTTTTCCGGTTTTGAAAGATACAATGAAGTCACACGTTAAGATCGAAGGCTTGAATTACTTGACTGATTATATAAATTCGCCGGATCGAAACGGTAAAGGCGCAGTAATTGCAACTTGTCATAGTGATAATTGGGAACTTATGGGCGGAGCGTTTGCTCAATATGGAATTTCTTTAGTTGGTGTTGCAAAAAAACAGAAGTCCGGCGGTATGGATAAATTTATTAATGAATATCGAACGCTGATCGGTATGCACATAACTTATAAAAACGGCGTTCGTGAAATGTATGATATGCTTAATGAAGGTTGGTTTATAGGCTTGATAATGGATCAAGATACAAGCAGACACGACGGCGTAATTGTGAAATTTTTTGATCAGCCGACAAATTATGTAACCGGTGCCGCATCAATGTCGAGATTTAAAAATATACCGATCTTTCCGGCTTTTATGCACAGAAATGAAGATGGAACTCATACATTAATAGTACAACCTGCGATCTACGTCGAAAAGACGAAAGATAAACGTGAAGATATTAAACGGACAACTCAACAGCTTGCAACGTTGATTGAAAATCATATAAAAAATTATCCTGAACAATGGTTTTGGTTACACGACAGGTGGAAGTCAATGCGTGAAGAATTTACACCTGAAGAAGTTGCAGAGATGAAAAAATTAATGTAATATATAAAATAAATAATTTCAAAGGTGAGCATATGCAACAAACGACGATTAAAAACGATGTTATTTGTGAAGGCGTTGGCTTGCATTCTGGGCGAAAAGTGAAATTGAAATTAAAGCCTGGTGAAGTCAACAGCGGAATAATTTTTTCACGTGTTGATCTTGAAAATCAGCCGAAGATCAAAGCAACAGCTGCAAATGTTACAGCGACGATCAGAGCAACGACGCTTGAAGAAAATGGCGCAAAAGTTTTCACTATCGAACATTTGATGAGCGCAATTCACGCCTTAAAGATTGATAATTGTCTGATTGAAATTGACGCTGAAGAGCCGCCGGTTTTAAATGGCAATTCGATCGATTTTTTCAAATTGATTAAATCTGCAGGAATAGTTGATCAACCTGCTGAACGTCAAGAGATTGCAATAGATAAAATTTATCGTGTTGACGATATTAACTCTGAAGGACGAAAATTTATAATTGCTTTGCCTTATGACGGTTTTAGAATCAGTTTTACTTCAGTAAATCCTCATCCGCTGATCGGCATTCAGTATAGAGATTTTGATATTGCTCCTGATACTTACGAAAAGGAAATTGCGCCTGCAAGAACAATCGCTTATGAAAAAGAAATTGAGGCACTTCGATCAATGGGATTAGGACTCGGCGGCACTCTTGAAAATGTTATAGTTTACAATGACGATCGCTGGCTTAACGATTTAAATTATCCTGATGAACTTGTCAGACATAAAATCCTTGACGTGATCGGTGATCTTCGGCTTGCCGGAATTATCAAAGGACATATTATCGCTGCTGCGTCCGGTCACGCACTTAATACTAAACTGGCAAAGATGATCTTAGGAATTAACAAGGCTGAAGGCTAAGGGCTTAGGGCTAAGTGAAATAATTCTGCATTTTACATTCTTCATTCTGAATTAATTTATAGGAGTTGAGATTTATGGAATTGGATATCAACGAAATTAAAAAAATTTTACCTCATAGACCGCCGATGCTGCTTGTTGACAGAATTTTAGAGATTGAACCTTTCAAGTCAGCAACAGGATTGAAAAATATCACAATGAATGAGCCGCAATTTTTAGGACATTTTCCGGAAAATCCAATTATGCCGGGCGTATTACTGCTTGAGGCAATGGCACAAGTTGGCGGCGTTGCAATGCTTTATCCTGAAGAACATCGCGGAAAAATTGCACTTTTCGGCGGTATGGATAATATTAAATTCAAGCAAATTGTTATACCAGGCGACACTTTGATCACTAAAGCAGAGATCGTTAAAGTTCGTGGTGACTTCGGTGTTCTTCACGCTGATGGTTATGTCAAAGATAAATTAGTTGCCTCAGCAGATTTTAAATTTGCACTCAAGCATCAACACGATCTTTAAAAACTTTTTTAGTAGCTGAAGAAAAGCAGAGAAATTTTTAGAAATTTGCTTGTCTGCACTCAAAAATAAGAGTAAATTTAAAATCAATCCTAAATTAAGCCAAAAATGTCGATTTATGACACGTGAAAATATAATGAAATTTCACGACTATAAATTAAAACCAAAATTTTGACTTTTTAAGGGGTTGAAAGAAATGATAGTAAAGGCAGGAAGCAAAATGGCTGCAAATATACATCCAAGCGCAGTAGTTTCACCTAGTGCTAGAATCGGAAATAATGTTGAGATCGGTCCGTATTGTGTTATCGGCGAAAATGTCGAGATCGGCGACGGTTCTATCATTGGTCCTAATGCTGTTGTTCACGGCTGGACAAGTATCGGTAAAGACTGCAGAATTTTTCAATTTGCATCGGTCGGTGAAGACCCGCAAGATTTGAAATTTAAAGGTGAAAAAAGTTATACTTTCATCGGCGATCGTACAGTAATCCGTGAAGGCGCAACAATTCATCGTGCAACCGGTGAAGAAAATGAAACGAGAATCGGCAATGATTGTCTTTTGATGGCTTATATTCACGTTGCACATAATTGCGTTTTAGGCAACCATGTTATAATGTCGAATCTTGCAAGCTGTGCCGGTCACGCTGTCGTTGAAGATCGTGTTGTTATCGGTGGTATGGCAGGCGTTCATCAATTCGTTAAGATCGGGCGTAATGCAATGGTCGGCGGAATGAGTAAACTTGTACAAGACGTTGTACCTTACACGATTGTTGACGGTCATCCGGCTAAAGTTGTTGGTTTAAACAGCGTTGGAATTTCAAGAGCCGGTATTCCGTTAGAAGCAAGACATAATATCAAGAAGGCTTATAAAATTCTTTATCGTTCCGGCTTAACACTTTCTGAAGCGATCGCCGTTATTGAGCAAGAAGTTGATTCGTGTGAAGAAGTTGAACACTTCTTGAGATTTTTAAGAAATGCTGAGCGCGGTATTTGCCGTGAACGAAGAGACAATGAGTAATGCAGAATTAAGAATGCAGAATTAAGAATTAAATTTTCTATTACAATTCATTCTACATTCTACATTTTGCATTCTGCATTAATATAGGGGTGAATGAATTGGAGAAATTAGGAATATTAGCGGGCGCAGGAAAATTGCCTGTTGAATGTGCAAGAGCAGCGCAGCAATTAGGTTATGAAGTTTATGCTGTTGGTTTATTACCGGCGACAGATCCGGAGATAGCACAATTCGCAACAGATTTTCAAAGTATCAGCGTTGCACAACTCGACGCAATTTTAAATTATCTTCAGTCGAAAGATTTACACTTGATAACAATGATCGGCAAAGTTACGAAAGAACTTTTATTTAATGGTGCAGTTGTCCCTGACGCTAGAATGTTGCAGTTGATAATGTCGTTACCCGATCGAAGTGATGATACAATTATGCTTGCATTCGTTAGAGAACTTGCAAAAGCCGGTATGGAAACATTTGATCAAACGGCGTTGATCAGAAAATTGATGCCTCATCGTGGTACGATCACTTCACGTGAACCATCGAATGAAGAAAGATTAGACTTAGAATTTGGAATGAGAATCGCAAAGGAACTCGGACGGCTTGACATTGGACAAACTGTTGTAATAAAAAATCGTGCTGTTATGGCTCTTGAGGCGATCGAAGGAACTGACGCTTGTATAATTCGTGGCGGTCAACTTGCTAACGGTGGCGCAGTCGTTGCAAAAGTTTCAAAACCGAATCAAGATAATCGTTTTGATGTTCCGACTGTTGGTTATCGAACGGTTGAAATTATGGCTGAAGCCGGAATAACTGCGCTTGCGATCGAAGCTGATAAAACTCTTCTTGTTGAGCGTGAAAAAATGGTTGCGCTTGCAGAAGATAAAGGCATTTCAATAGTTGCGTGGTGAATAATTAAATTGAATAAATAGATCAAAAAGCTCTCGTGAGATCGTGAAATCTTACGAGAGTTTTTTTGTGCAAAAAATCAAAAGCATTGACAAACGATAAAAAAAAAGTATTATAAAAATAATTTTTATTTATATTATTTATACTTGTGAGGATTTATTGATGAAGAAATTACTTTTAACTCATTGTAGTCATTCAGAAATTCCGTTAATCACTTCAGCGAAAAATTTAGGCTGGTATGTTATAGCAACAAGTGATAGTCAAAATGCTATAGGTTATAAATTTTGCGATGAAAACATTGTTGGCGATTTTTTTGACGGCGAATTTATTTGTAAGCTCGCTAAAGATTTTGAAGTTGATGCTATTGTTTCCGGTTGTGAAGATAGTGCATATTTATCAGCGGCTTATGCTTGTGAGAAATTAAATTTTCCGGGTCACGATACATTTGAGAATGCAAAGATCATTCATAACAAAATGCTTTTTAGAAAAATTATTCGTGATCTCAATTTGCCGACACCTAAATTTTTTATTTGTAAAACTTTAGACGATGTCAAAACGATAAAAGATCAATTAGAATTTCCGTTGATCGTCAAGCCGGTTGATAAGAATAGCGGAATTGGTTGTAATGTTTGCTATGTTGAGGCTGAGATCGAATCAGCTTTCATTAAAGCTAAAGCGGTTACAGAGCACTCTGAAATAATTTTAGAAAAATATTTACAAGGTTCTAATCACGCCGCAAATGTATTTCTTCAAAATCATAAAGTTGTTCATTCATTTTTTGATGATGAACAATATTATATAAATCCTTATCTTGTAGCGGGTGCAAGTTCACCTTCAAATCTCTATCATTACTCTATTGAAAATGTAAACAGTCAGCTTGAAAAAATTGCTAAACATTTAGACTTAGTTGATGGAATGTTTCACGTTCAATTTATTGTTGAGTCTGACGGAACACCTTTTTTGATCGATCCTTGTCGCAGGATTCCCGGCGGTTTATATATTCTCTTTTCTCAATATGCAAGTGGTTTTAATGTTGCCGAAAATGTCATTAGATTTGAAACAGGTGGACATAATCTAAATTTTTTCGGCAAGACTAATCGCAGAATTGTTGCTCGTGAATATATTATGACGAATAAAAGCGGTATTATTGATAAAATTTCGATCGACGAATCAATAAAGCCTAAAATTTTTGATAGATTTATTTGGGCAAAAAATGGTGATATTGTCGAAAATCCAATGAAATATAAAGCCGGAATTTTATTTATGGAATTTGAAAATTACGATCAGATGCAGAAGACATTAAAAAATTTTTATGAACTCGTACGAATTGATTTTAAATGAAGTAGAGGTGAGAAAAATTTGAATGCAAAAGGTGAAATTTGTATTGGTATGGCGGGTGCAGGAAGAGCAACTGAACTTCATATGAATGCCTTGAAAAGATTCAGTGGCTTACCAATTTGCAAAAAACATATAATTGCCAGGCGTTGGGAACAAATAAACGCTGCTAAAGAAAGATATGAATTTCAAAATGCGTCAAGAGATTTTCAAGATTTATTGAATGATGATGAAATTGACGTTATTGATATTTGTACTCCGCCATATGTTCATGAGCAAATGATAATTGATGCTATGAATGCCGGTAAGCACGTTATCTGCGAAAAGCCGCTTTGTGGATATTTTGGTGTTGAAGGTGACAAACAAAATATCGGACGCAAAATTTCAAAAGTCGAAATGTATGAAGAACTTTTAAAATCACTTGATAGAATCAAATCGGCAATTCAAAAATCCGGTAAAAAATTTATGTACGCAGAAAATTTTATTTATGCACCTGCAATTCAAAAGGCTGCTGAGATTATTAGAAAGAAAAAATCCAAAATTTTATTTGCAAAAGGTGAAGAGAGTCTTAAAGGATCAAGTTCAAGAGTTGCCGGCGAATGGAATAAAACCGGCGGCGGAACTTTCATCAGAACCGGCATTCATCCGCTTTCTGCAATTATTTGGTTGAAAAAAGTTGAAGCCGAAACTCACGGAAAAGAAATTTTTGTGAAAAATGTTTTGGCTGATATGTCACAAATTACGCCTAACTTATCTGAGTACGAACATCGACATATTGCGGCTTTTCCTAATGATGTTGAAGATTTTGGTATGGCTTGTTTGACTTTTTCCGACGAAACTAAGGCGATAATTTTAGCAACTGATACACTTTTAGGCGGCAGTAAAAATTATGTTGAACTCTATTGCAATGATGCCGCGATAAATTGTACTTTAACGATGAGCGATCTGATGAAAACTTATTTTTTAGATGAAGATAGACTTGATGAGGTTTATTTATCAGAAATGTTGCCAAGTCGTTTAGGCTGGAATAATGTTGCAGTAGAAGATGAAATTATTCGTGGTTATGCTGATGAAATGAAAAATTTTATTGAAAGCATCTACTACGATCAAAAGCCTCATTCAGATTTCCAACTTGCTTATGATACAATGAAAATTATTTATTCTGCTTATAAATCAGCTGAAATCGGACATAGTGTTGACATAGAAAATTAAACAATTAACAAAAAATCAAAAGTATTGACAAACGATAAAAAAAGTATTATCTAAATAAATTTCATTTATATTGTTTATACTTGTGAGGATTTATTATGAAGAAATTACTATTAACCCATTGTAGTCATTCAGAAATTCCGTTAATCACTTCAGCAAAAAATTTAGGCTGGCACGTTATAGCAACGAGTGATAATCAAAACGCTATTGGTTATAAATTTTGCGATGAAAACATTGTTGGCGATTTTTTTTGACGGCGAATTTATTTGTAAGCTCGCTAAAGATTTTGAAGTTGATGCTATTGTTTCCGGCTGTGAAGATAGTGCATATTTATCAGCGGCTTATGCTTGTGAGAAATTAAATTTTCCGGGTCACGATACATTTGAGAATGCAAAGATCATTCATAATAAAATGCTTTTCAGAAAAATTATTCGTGATCTCAATTTGTCGACACCTAAATTTTTTATTTGTAAAACTTTAGACGATGTCAAAACGATAAAAGATCAATTAGAGCGTGTTGGTAAACTATAAAAATAAACCATGAGTTGCTCTCTTTGATTTGACAACCGAACAATTTGACAAACATTTAAAAACCAAAAATACAGGCAGATCACCACTTGATAATAACGCCATCTTTTTGATATTGAGAACTTATGTTAATTGGAATAGTATTTATCACAAATGCCGACAATGGATCGAACAAGATATTTTTATCAACATACTTAAAGAATTAAACTCTGGTAAATCAGTCCTTATTGAAATAGACTCAACTTATTG
>JAFUZV010000192.1 GCA_017476425.1 Selenomonadaceae bacterium | reverse complement strand
TAGTTCAGAAGAAGTCGCTGCAGTCATTGAAAAAGATGACGAGAACTGGAACTGCCACCGCTAATTGTTATAAACCGAGCGAGAACCAAGCAATGACAGTTTATACATTGGACAGACAGACTTAAAAAATTTTTGCTAAATATTATGAAAGGATAAAAGTTGCTGGTATTGCAAGAAGGTCACCTACAAGACGCTTGCAATGTGTACCCGTACGTTAGCGGGGAATTTAAGCCTGTGGAGCGTTACAGCAAACGTGAGTAGTTGACGATTAGCAATAATTGAAAATGAAAGCGGACGCGATGAATCAGGAATGGGACAGAATGGTTTTTATAGCTATTTATAAGTTCTCAGTAACGGTGTTATAATGGACGTTATAGCGTTAGTAGGACCAAGCGGCACAGGTAAAAGTCATAGAGCATTGACTGTCGCAAAAGATCATCAAGCCGACGCTATTATTGACGATGGCATCTTGATTCAAAACGGAAAAATTATTGCCGGTTCTTCTGCGAAAACTGAAAAAAGTAAAATTATGGCTGTTCGACGTGCGATCTTTGTTTTACCCGGACACGCCGAAGAAGTCAGCAAAGCAATTTCAGAGATCAAGCCGCACAGAATTTTAATCATTGGTACTTCTGAAAATATGGTGCACAAGATCGCCAAAACTTTAAAATTGCCGTCGATTCAGTTGATCATTCACATTGAAGATATTGCAAGTAAGTCCGAAATGGCAGAGGCGCAATATCACAGACTCAAAGAAGGTAAACATATTATTCCCGTGCCGACGATTGAATTAAAGCCGCACGTTTCCGGATTCTTGATCGATCCACTTCAATCACTTTTTAAACATTCAAGAGTAAGACGGAGAAAACTCGGTGAAAAATCGATCGTTCGTCCGATCTTCAGCTTTTATGGAAAATTGATCATTGATGATCGTGTGATCCGATCGATAGTTGAAAAGACAGTTAAGGCTAAGGAATCTGTAAAGAAGATCAAACAAGTCAGCGTTAAACATATTTTTCAAGGTGACGAAGATCGCGGCTTGTCAATTTCTTGTGAAGTGATTTTGAATTATGGAAGTCATATTCCGACTTTAGTTTCACAAACACAATCGAAAGTCAGAGAAGTTGTTGAATATTCGACGGGCTTAGTTGTTCATTCGATAAATATTGTCGTCAAAGCACTTTATGTTGATCAGAAGATGGCGGCGGCTTTTTAAAAAATTTTCAGCTCTGATGTTGGAGCTGAATTTTTTTTGCAAATTTTGAAAGGTGATTTAAATTGAAAAAATTTTTAAAAGACATTGCACCGATCTCTGAGGCAATGAAAAATTATTCAGCAGATGGTGCATTAGCATTTCATACGCCGGGACATAAGCAAGGTTTAGGTGCTCATTCATTGTTGAAAGAATTAATCACAAAAGAAGGTTTACGCCGTGAAGTATCATTAATGGAAGAACTCGACGATCTTCACTCGCCGCAAAGTTGCATTAAAGAGGCTGAAGAATTAGCGGCGAAACTTTGGAATGCTGACGAAGTTTTTTTTATCGTCAATGGAACAACTTCAGCAGTGCAAGCAATGATTTTAGCGGCGTTGAGTCCGGGCGATCTGGTTTTAGTTCCGAGAAATGCTCACCGTTGTGTAATTAACGGCTTGATCTTATCCGGTGCAATACCTATTTATTTAATGCCTGAAGTCGATCAAGATTTTGGAATTTCTTTGAATTTGTCATTTGAAACGATCAAAACGGCGGTTGAAAAATATCCACAAGTCAAAGCGTTAATAATCGTTTCACCGAATTATTACGGCGTGGCGGCTGATCTTTCAAAGATCGCAAAATTTTTACACGAGCGAAAAATTTTATTGTTAGTTGATGAAGCTCACGGTGCACATTTGAAATTCAGCGATCAATTACCGATTTCAGCGATCGACGCAGGCGCAGATTTATCAGCACAAAGCACTCACAAAATTTTAGGATCATTAACTCAAACATCAATGCTAATGATGAAGTCGAAATTAATCGACGTTGAATGCGTCCGGCGTTCAGTCAGTCTATTGCAGTCGACAAGCCCAAATTATTTATTGCTAGCGTCGTTGGACATTGCAAGACTTCAAATGCAAGAATCCGGCGCAGAATTAATTCAACGTGCAATAAAATTATCTCAAATATTAAGAAATTCAATCAACAAGATTGACGGCTTGAAAACTTTTGATAAAATTGAAGGCTTTGATCTTGATCCGACTAAAGTTACTGTTAATGTTAGTGAATTAGGTTTAACAGGTATTGAGGCTGAAAAAATTCTTCGTTATGACTATAAAATTCAATGTGAATTGTCTGACGTGAATAATTTACTATTTTTGATCACTTATGCTGATACTGAAAACGAAATTAATCGATTGATCAACGCATTGAAAAAATTATACTTCCATAAAAAATTTTCTTCGATTGACAATAAAAAAAATTACCAATTACACATTACACATTGCCCATTAAAACTCTCTCCTCGTGAGGCGTTTTACTCTTCAACGACAAAAATTAATCTTACTGACGCTGTCAACAAAATCTGCGCAGAAGAAATAACTTTTTATCCGCCGGGCATTCCAATTTTGCAACCTGGTGAATTGATAACTGATGAAATAATCGACTATATCAGAGCAAACAAAAAGATCGGCAGACGATTAATCGGAGCTGCTGATCCTTCATTAAATACGATAAAAATTATTAAAAAAAATCTATTTCATAACTTTTTCTAACAAAGTTTTATAATCATTCACTTGATCATATTTAACTTGATTCTTGCTAATGATCTCAAAATGTTTTTTAGCACATTCTATTTTACTTCTTTCACTTTCACGAAGTTGCAAAGTACTCATTGATCCTTTCGTTTCAGCGACAAAATAAATATGTTTTACGTAGTTTTCACGGAATACGATCGCCCAATCAGGATTATATTTTCCAACAGGCGTTGAGATATAAAAGCCTCTCGGCAATTTTACATAAACGACAATTTCAGGTTTATTTTCAAGTTCTTCAGCAAATTTTTTCTCAACGTCTGAATCTAAAATTATATGATCGTAAAGATGCTTTTTCGTCGGAATAACATTTATATCATATTCACCTTTGAGTTCATTATCAGTAAAAATATCAGTTGAATAACTATTGCCTGTCAAGTGGTAAGTAATATGTTCAATGATCGTCGTTGCCTTAGTATTATTTATTATTTCGCTCATCTTTATAATAAATTCCTCAGGATTATTTTTAAATTGTTCAAAAATTTTTTCGTCGATACCTTTTAAAATTTTTACAATCGTCTTGCGTGTCAATTTCGTCATTTCAACTAACTTATTGATAAGATCATATTTTGTATAGTGATTAACTTTCTTGACAATTTCTAAATCGTTTGAAGTTCCTTTTTTGAAAGCATTTCCATTAATCAAAACTTCTTTAGATTCTATTGAATTGAGTTCACCAGTCTCAACACGAAAATAAATTTTAGATATATTTAATTCGTCATTCAAGGCTTTGATAGATTTTTCTACAAGCTCATCTGAATTAAATTCTACTTCGTATATCGACTTTGAATTTATTTTTTCCCAAAGTGCTTTAAATTCCGGCATTGCAATTTTATCTTGATCAACTTTGATCTCAACGGTTTTATTTCTTGAATTGTCAATCTCAATTTTTTTACTACTATTATTATCAAGCATCTTAATTATTGAGTCTCTATATTGATCAATTTCAGCGGAAAATTTAAGCATTCCGCTTTTTTTATCCTCAAAATATTTTTCTGTTAAAATTCCGTCGTCATCAACATAATCATTTCTGATCATTGAATTGTAAATTTTTCTTGAAAGATTTTCGTTAATTTCATTGCTGATAAAAAATTTTTGATCAATGACTTTCATTTTATCGCTAATAGTTTCTGCAATTTCTTTTTGAAGTTTTTTAGAAAATTCATCATAGCTTTCACTTGCAATTATCGTTAGAATATTAATTTTGTGCACATCATCAGCTAAAAAATTTTCGTCCATTCGTTCACCTTGCTGATTAACACAAAGTCTAAGTCCTCGTCCGACTTCTTGACGTTTACGAACATCACTATTACCTTGTTTGAGTGTACAAATTTGAAATACGTTCGGATTATCCCAGCCTTCACGCAGTGCTGAATGTGAAAAAATAAATCTCACAGGCGATTTTTGAGGATTTTGATCAAGCAATAATTCTTTATTCTTCATAATCAAATCGTATGCACTAATATCATCTGAAGTTGTTTCACGTGCTGACATTTTACTGTTGATCATTCTGCCTTTTTTGTCGATTGAAAAATATCCTGCGTGAGTTTTATTCGTCGGTATACTCTGCAAATATTTCAAGTAGTCAACATTATTTGATTGATTTTTATATTCCGCTATGAATGCCTCATATTCTTCTTCAAACCATTTTGCAAAATCACCATTGACAGCTTGACCTTCTGAATTATATTTTCTATAATGTGCAACTTCATCAATAAAAAATAGCGATAAAACTTTAATGCCTCTTCTGAAAAGTTTTTCTTCGCGTTCAATATGTGCTTTGATCGTTTCTCTGATCTGTATTCTTCTGATCTGTTCTTCATCAACATTGCCGATTATATCTCCGGCTTGAATTTTCATACCATTGACAAATTCTATATAATTGTTATTCTTTCGTCCGTCGATAAATTTGATCGTAAAATTATTTTTGTATTCATCTAAACCGCCGGAATGTTCATAGAGATTAAAACCTTCGCTGACTGTTCGAGTAATTTTGCGAACTTTAGTAGCACCTTTGCAGTCAAATTGAATTGTCGCTGTTGGATTCGCTTTATCTGATAAATTTATTCTTTCAAGATAAACATAACCATTAGTCGCCGTGACAGCACTCCGACTAATTCCTGTAACTTGAATTTTTTTAACTAAATGTTTGTTGTAAGCGTCTATTGCGTCAAGCCGATAAACCATATTATAAATACTATCTGATTTATGAGTTGCAGAATAACGAAGTGTAAGCAGAGGATTAAAATTTTTCAAATTCTTTTTAGCATTCTTGCCTTCAACCACTTGCGGCTCATCAATTATCAAAATAGGATTCGTCGCCGCGATAATATCAATAGGACAATGACTTCTAAATTCATCAAGTTGCATTGTGATTCTACGAGCGTCTTTACCTTTAGCATTAAACGCTTGTACATTGATAATCATAACATTGATAGAACTATCTGAAGCGAAATGTGAAATGTCAGTCAGTTGACTTGAATTGTAAATGAAATATCTTATCTTCTTGCCATATTCTTCAACAAAATGATCTTCAGTTACTTGAAAAGTTTTATAAACGCCTTCACGAATTGCAATGCTTGGAACTATGACAATAAATTTACTCCAGCCATAATGTTTATTTAGTTCGTACATTGTCTTGATATAAGTATAAGTCTTGCCAACGCCGGTTTCCATTTCAATAGTTAAATTATAATGACCTTCTAAATTCTGTGATAATTCTAATTGATTATTCCGTTGTACGTTTTGCAGATTTTTTAAAATGATCTCATCAGTCAAATTAGGATCAATAGGATTGTTAGCTTGTCCGATTGTCTTATCAAGCAGTATCATTTGTTTTGAATTATTGATCACGTCTTTAATGTCAAATGAATGAATTTGATTAGGTTGACCATTGAAGACATCAACAACGGCTTTTGCGGCATCAGCTTGAAATTTTTGATATTTGAATTGTAATTTCATTTATTTTACCTCTGAGTCAAATATGTTTGCGGTTCACGACCATTCGGCAAAAAATCTTCAGTAAAACCATTGAGAGCTTTTTCCAAAATTCTACCGGCTTCTTCTTTAGTCATTAAAGTTATAACATTACCCTTACGGCGAATCAAAATTTCATCGCCTTGCAAATTAAAATCTTTCGGCAAGCAAACTAATTGTTCATCACCGATTTTAACAACTTTTGCTTTCTCCATTTTAAAAAACCTCCTCAAATAACTTTAACACGTGTACTAGGTGAATAGAGTTTAAAAATTTCCTCAGCGTTAATTTTATCAGAATCATTTTCAAAGCTACTATCTCTGAAAATTGCACGTCGAGGATTTTTCTTTGCAATAAATTCAATCACCGACTTTGAAATATTTTCGTCAAAGCAAGCGATCAGATCACCATTATTGTAATTGTGAATTGTAAAGCCGTCAATCTCTTCTGAAGTATGAGGCATTGAAAGTTTTAAACCTAAATCAAGAATGCAACTGAAAAATAAATCTAAATCTGTTCGATCTTCTTTGATATTCGTTAAAAGGTCGTCGAGCATATTTTGATTTAATTCTTCAGGATAAAAATAAACGTCTTTCATATTCGTTGAGTCTAATTTGAATACACGAAAGCCAACATCAAGATCAGTGATTGAAGGATTTTCAGATTTGATTTTATTTCCTGCTCGTCTGATTCTTTCCTTGCCGATCTCACAAATATTTTTATAACCGGCTTTGAAGGCTTCAGACTTCGGATCAGTTAATTCAGGCAGTTGCACCATAATAAATTTACGTTTGCCGCCGTCTTCTGAATTAAGTTGCATAACGGCGTGAGCAGTGGTAGCGGAGCCGCTGAAAAAGTCAAGGACGATTGAATTTTTATCTGTTGCAATTTGAATTAAAAATTTTATTAGATTTATCGGTTTTGGAAAGCTAAAAATTTTATCGTTAAATATTTCGATATTTTCTTTTGTGCCATCTTGAGACATTCCAACATTTTTAGGTAATTTTGTGCTGACTGAAATTTTTCCAAAATTTTCACCAGATTTCTTAATGTCATCCTCTTTCCAATATCGCATAGCAGGTTTTGAAATTTTTAAAAAATCATAATCACCAGGAAAAATTATTTTGTTCGCCTCGTAATATTTTTGAAAAGTTTCTTTCGTGATAGCCCAAGTTCTCAATTTGCTTGCCGGAAATTCTTCACCAGTTTTAGGATTTATCATTGTGAAAAAACTATTCGGTCGTTCACTTGCTGAGGTTTGCTTAGTCAAAGGTCCGATTCTCCATTCACGATTTGGAAAATCTGGAGTTTCAAAATATTTTCTTGTATCCTTTTCAATACTTGCCAAAAATAAATTTGTTTTTGCATATCCAATTATCCACTCATAATCTTGAGAAATTCCGAAAGGTACATCAGATTTTGAGGTTCTTTTTCGATATGGAAATGTTGCAATAAAATTTCTTTCTCCGAAAACTTCATCACAAATCAATTTCAAAGTCGCCTGCTCATTGTCATCAATCGAAATAAAAATCACGCCATCATCAGCTAACAAATTTCTTGCTAACAATAGGCGTGAATAAATCATACTGCACCAATCTGAATGAAAACGTCCATTAGCATCAGTATTCTTAAACATTATTTTATTCTCTTCGTCAATCTTTCCAATTTCTTCGTCATATTCTTCAGAAGTCTTAGCAAAATTATCACGATAAATAAAATCGTTGCCGGTATTGTACGGCGGATCAATGTAAATCATTTTGATCGAATTTAAATAACTTTCCTGCAACAATTTCAACACTTCTAAATTATCGCCTTCAATGTAAAGATTTTCCGTTGAGTCCCAATTAACACTTTCATTAACGCACGGACGCAGCGTCTTATTGATCGGCGTATGTGCATTGATCATTGATTCTTTCTTGCCTACCCAAGTGAAATTATATGCTTCGTCACCTTCAATAATCTGATCTGAAAAAAATTGCTTTAGAGCATCAAAATTAATTTTGCCTTCACTCATACAAGTCGGAAATATTTCAGCGAATTTTTTCAAATTCTCAGATAAAACGTCTGCAGATTTCATTTTTAATTTGTCCATAGTTACCTCCAAAGTATCAATTAAAAAATTACAAAAAAAAATGGCGGAGGGGGTGGGATTCGAACCCACGGTGGTTATTAGCCACACTTGATTTCGAGTCAAGCACCTTCAACCGCTCGGACACTCCTCCACGTCGAAAAAAATTTTATCACAAGACTTTTCAAATTGCAACTGTTTTTTTCAAAGCTATTGATTTTTTTCTTTGCTTGCGTTAAATTATTCTCGTGTTTTGAAATTTGATCGGAGAAAAAATTTTTATGAAAGAATTGTTAAAAAAATTTCTTGAACGTGAACGCAATGAAATAATTCAACATAAACAAAGATTTATTGCGATAATCGTTGCTTTTGTTGCCTCTATAATTTGTATCTTTGCATTTAACACTGATGAAGAGACGACTACACAATCAACTGATCCAAAAAAAGTTGTTGAGACTGCTGATAATAAGCCGGTGCAAAAGTCTAAAAATAAATCTGTTGAACGAAAAAGCATTTTAGGACTTGATAAGATTGTCGCAGAAAATGAAATTGTCAATCCATTCAAAGTTGATATTGAAAAGCCGCCTGAAGTTAAAAATTCTGAAATTAAAACGGACGTTAAGACGATCAATCAACCTACATTGTCTATCAAAAACGTTTTGCCTAAAGATGAAGAAAAAATTATTTTAACTCTTAATGGTACGGCGATCAGCGGTGATAAGAAAATGGCTATAATTCAGCGTAATATTGTTAATAAGCACAATTCTAAAGATGAGAAGAAACAAATTGAAAGTCTACTGCTTAACGTTGGTGATAGTGTCGACGGTCGAAAAATTATTGACATAGGAAAAAATTTTGTTGCTTTTGATGATGGTCAAAAGTTGTATATTCAAGAGGCTTTAAAATGATTAAGTTAAAAATTTTATTGATGAATTTTTTATTTTTGATTTTGTTATCAACTTCAACTAATGCTATGCCGATCACTTTGAATGTCAAAGAATCAAGTTTACACGCTGCAATAATGATGATCGCTAGAATGGGTAATTTAAATGTTGCTGTTGATGACTCAGTCAGTGGAACAATTACAGTTGTTTTTGAAAATATTGAGCCGCTCGACGCACTCAAATTAATTGCTAAGACGAAAGATTTAAAAATTATCGAAGAAAATAATACAATTCTTATGACGTATAATTATAATACTAATGCTTTGATGAATACTTATGTTTTGCCGATCAAGTATGGCGACGTTGATAAACTTCGTGAAGCAGTAATATTAGCTCTTGATCTCAGAAAAGATGATGAAAATGAATATTTTAGGCGTGATAGTGATGATATTGAAAGACGCAAAATGCGTGATGAAGATAATAAATCTAAGTATTCTTATAATAGGAGATATTATAGAGTTGATTTTGATGATGATTATGCTGATAAAATTCAAGACAATGAAAAGCGTGTAGCAGTCAATAAGGATGTCAACGCTTTGATTTTATACGGTACTGAGTCAGAATATGAACGTGCTAAAAATTTATTGAAAGATATTGATATTCCGATCAAACAAATTGCACTTGAGGCTAAAGTTTTGGCGATCAATAAAGCTGCGGCTAAAGATTTAGGCGTTGAATGGAAATGGTCAGAGACTCCTCAATATCCGGAGAAAAATAGAACTTATCGTGACATATACAACAGAAATGGTGAACTTATTCGTTCGGAAATAGAAGATAAATACACACGTCAACAAAATATCAATACAGGATATGGCATTATTCAATTTGGACGTGGTCCAGAAGCTATTCCTTTTGAAATGTATTATGGCGCAAAAATCAACGCTTTAATCACGAATGGCAAAGCTAAAATGTTATCACGTCCGCACGTTTCAACTATTCAAGGCAATCAAGCAACTATGAGCGTTGGTGATAGAATACCGATACCACGAGTTGACGTTAGCAATAATATCACTACAACTTCATACACTTATGAAGATGCCGGAATTATTTTGAAAGTTACGCCACGAGTTAATGAAGATGGTAGTATAACCGCAACAGTTTATACTGAAGTTAGCACGCCTCAATATGTTTCAGCTATGAATGTCTATCGTTTCAATAAGCGATCAGCAGATACAATTATTACTCTCAAAGATGGTGAGCCTATGATCATTGGCGGCTTGATCGGTAAAGAAGAAGAAAAGAGCCTTAGCAAAATTCCATTTTTGGGTGATCTTCCTATTCTCGGAGCACTTTTCAGAAATCACCATAAGAGTAAATCAGAATCAGAATTGATGATCTTTTTAACGGCGCACGTTATACAATAAAAAAATTTTTAGTAAGAAGGAAATTATAATTTATTGTTGAAAAATGTTTTTGAATAAAGTTAAAAAGTTGTTTCTGAAAAAAGGAGTGATTAACAATGAAACCTTTAGTAACTAGTACCTCTTTGGCTAAAACCGTTTCAAATTCTTTTCTTGCGTTGCTGATGATGCTTTCTGTTTTCCTGTTGAGTAACAACGTTGCAGAGGCAGGCGCAAGCATTGGTTACAAAATTACTAATATCTCTATTACTTCCGGTCAATGCGTTGTCTATGGCTATTTCTACAATAACGGCAATAGCGGCGCAACTGTCACTCAGATAAAATTTTTTGGAACAATTACAAATTCCAGTAATCAACCGCTTTACAATTTCAATCAAACTTGGGCTGGTTCAAATTGTACTGTTGGCTGGATTGGAGCCGGTTCAAGAAAAAATTGGTCGTTTACCAGTCGCAAAAATATTTATAGATCACAAAATAGCGGCTTACGTTGGAATATAAATACAACTGTGTCTTGGCGTGGATAAGAATTTTTGATCTTACATTTCAGATAAAAACTTTCTAAATACTTAAAAACATTTGAAGAAATATTTAGGCAGTATAAATTTACTCGTTTAACGACGAGTATTTTTTTTGCGGTGAGATAAAAATTTCTCTTAATGTTTTAGAATTTATTAATTGATAGCTCATTTCATTTTTGTTGAAAAAATTTTAATTAAAGTTGACAAATTCATTCAACGATATAATAATTAGAAAAAAATTTTTTGATCGTCAATAGAAAAAATTTTGCGATCAATTAGAAGGTGAAAAATTTTTATGGGCATTCAACAAGATGTTATAAAAAAATTTGTAAAGGCGTTGGATAATTCAACGAAAACCGGCAAGTCAGCGATCAATGAAGCGATCAATTATGCGTCTAATGGAATTTATGCAACTTGGAATGATCTTGTAACAGCCTTTGTTAATGATATTAAAAATTATGGCGGAAGTGGATCAACTTCAACAACTACGCTTGATACAAAGACAGATAATTTTTTGAAAACTTATTGCGGAATCGATCTCACGAATGACGACACAGGATCAATCACAGGTTACGACACCGGCGGATCAACAGTTCAAAAGACAGCTGCAAGTATCGTGCTGGAAGATACAAGTATTGAATTAACTTATCCAAGCGAATCATCAACAACTTATAACGGCGTAACGATCAAATGGCCCAGCAATTCATCAAGTTTAACCTCAAAGCAATATGAAATTATCAGTGCGCTTTATAGTTGGTGGCTGCAGCCTGCGCTTGATCTCGTTGAAGAAAGTCTAGGAATAAGTTTTAAAGAGTCTGACGCTGTCAGCACATCAATGACGATAACTTTTGTCAACAGAAGCAGCAGCGTACTTGCGTCGGCGAATCTCTACAATTTAACGATTAATATGAATGCTTTTTCAAGTGTCAGCATAAGCGGTGCAAGCAACAGCGGCTCAAGAAGTAAAGGCGCATACTTTGATCGCATTCTTGCTCACGAAATGACTCACGCTGTAATGTCGACGAATGAAACTGAAGCACTTTGGGATAGTGGACTTGTTGCTGTTGATGAAGGACTTGCTGAATTAGTTCACGGTTGTGATGATACTCGCCAAAAAGAAATTATTGCACTTGCACAATCTGCCAGTGCCTCAAATCTTGAAAAGGTTCTTAATTACAGTTACAGTACCAGTGCAGATTATTATGATGCTTACGCCGGCGGCTATATGATTTGGAGATATTTTGCAAAGCAAATGGAAGAGGCTTTGACAGTTGAAGTTTTCGACGGTACGGCATCAATCGATCTTAGTACTGCAACAAGTACAGGTTATTATCTTGTCGACTCAAGCAAAACCGGCAAAGTTAATGCAGCTTTCTCAACAAGTTCAAATACAACTGACAAAACAAAAGTTGGGTCTGTCTCAACTAAAAATGTTTATTCAACTGATTTTGAAAATGCACAAATTATTAGCGCGGCGAATAGTTCAAAATCTTGGACGATCAGCGGCACAAGCGGCAACGATACGATTACCGGATCAACTTCAGCAGATTCAATCAGCGGTGGTGAAGGAAATGATCAAATAACCGGCAATGGTGGAAATGATACGCTGATCGGCGGCAATGGTAACGATACCTTTTATTATTCGTCAACTGATGGTGACGATTTAATAACTGATTATGTCGTCGGTGAAGACGTTATTAAAATCAGCAGTGGATCAATCGATAGTTCAACACTCAGCGGCAATGATGTAATTCTTTACGTTGGTGAAGGCAGTATTAAGATCAAAGACGGTAAAGGCAAATTGATCACCGTTAATAATTCAAGTAATAAAACTTCTTCGGAAATTTACGGCATTCCAAAAGGTTTAACATACAATGATGATGAGACAGCGATCACGATTGATTCAAATCATAGCGGCACATTAAATTCTTCTGATTATTATAGCAGTGTCTTAACGATCAATTCTTCTGTTCGTTCATCGTCGATAATTATCAATGGCAATGCTAAGGCTAATACAATTTACGGCGGTAAAGCGGCTGATACAATTTATGGCGGTAATGGTGCTGATATGATTAACGGCAACAATGGCAACGATTTAATCTATGGTGATTCTGGTAATGATCTTCTTAATGGTGGAGCTGGTAACGATACACTTTTTGGCGGAATAGGCAACGATACTTTGATCGGCGATAATGGAAATGATTTTTTAAGTGGTGAAAGTGGCAACGATCTTTTAAACGGCGGCGCAGGTAAAGACACTTTAGACGGTGGTGCAGGCAGTGATACTTTGATCGGTGATTCTGGTAATGATTCATTAAATGGCGATATGGGAAATGATTCATTAGACGGCGGCGACGGCAATGACACTTTGATCGGTGGTAAAGGTGCTGACACTTTAACAGGCGGCAATGGTCGAAATGTTTTTGTTTATGCAAGTGGTGACGGCAAAGACATTATCACTGATTATAAAGTTGGATACGATAAGATCAAAATTACCAGCGGATCGATCACTTCTTCATCATTAAGCGGCTCTGATGTCATTTTGAAAATCGGATCAGGTTCGATCACTTTGAAAGGTATGAAAGATCAAAAAATCACTGTTATTGATTCAAATGGAAAATCTACTTCTCAAGTTTATGGAAATTCTTCAACGACTCAAAAAAATATCACGTCAAGCACAACGCTTACACTTAGCAATTCAGACAGTGCAACGATCAAGGCGACTACAAATTACAAAACTATTGATGCGTCAAGTCGAACGAAAGCGATCAATATCACAGGTAATTCTCTTGCTAATACTATCAACGGCGGCAGCAGTACAGATACATTAAGCGGCGGAAGTGGAAACGATCTGATCAATGGAAATTCCGGCAGAGATATTTTAAATGGCGATAATGGAAATGATACTTTAATCGGTGGCAAAGGCAACGATACTTTGACCGGTGGAAATGGTAAAGATGTTTTTGTTTATACTTCCGGCGATGGTAACGACGTTATCACAGACTACAGTTCGAGCGATAAAATTTCAATCAGCGGTTCTTATTCAACTTTGACTAGCGGCGACGATTTTATTATTAAAGTTGGAAGCGGCAGAATTACTCTTAAAAATGCCGCTACAGAGACGATTAATATCACGACAAGCAATAATTACGAAGAACGCTGGTTTATGGATAATGAAGACTCAATGCAGAATGATGAATTAGAAAGTATTCTTGACGATCAAAATAATTTGATCAGCGAAGATTTTAATTTAAATGATCAGTTGAAAACTTCACAAGAAAAAATTATTTCGTTAAATTATTCTTCGTCGAAAAAAAATAATTTATAATAAAAAATTTTTCTGATAATTTAATTGACATTTCAAAACGATAATTTATAATTAGATCAATCATATTTTGTTGCGTGCTAAAAGACGCTTGAAAAATACGATAAATGTTAAATTGTTAATGTCGTTTCTGAGAGGTGAATTAAATGGAACTTTTGCAATTAGAGTCAGTGTCGGCATTGCCAGTCACACAGTCGAGAGAATCAAGCTCTTCAAACGTAGCAACAGCAAAATTTGATTACGCAAAAATTCTCGCAGGTAAAATCGCCAGTGCAAAAGACGATATGGAGCGAATGAGCAAAACTCAAGAGGAACTGGATAAAAATGCAGAACTTCAAGAGGAACTGACGGGCAAATCAAAAGATCAAGATGGCAACGTCCATTTAGCAACAGAGACAATCAAAAAGATTATGCCTGACGGTTCGATTGTATTTTTGAAAATTAAAGGCGGCGAAATTATTGAACAGTTTACTAAAAAACCTCATTATGTCGCCGTCGCTGATCCTTCAGCTCCAAAAACAGCATCAGGTCATACCGCAATAAAAATGCAAATGAAACAAAAACTCGATCTTTTTAGTCTGTTGATTTAGGTTGTTGAAATTTCAGCGATTAAAATTAATTCTTCATATCAACGGCGATTCGATCTGTGTAATATAAATTTGCGTTGAAAAAATTTTTGATTTAAAGGAGGTTATTAACATGGATGTAGGTACAATTTCAAGTCTGCAGACAGGTCTTGCGGCTTATTCAGCTCAAACGAACAGCGTTAATAAAACTACAAGTACTGCGACAAAAGAGACGGAAAATCAAACGTCGAATATTGGCGCAGCGTATGAATTAAACATTTCTGATCAAGCTAAAGAGGCTCAACAACAAAGCGTCAATGCAGTTGATGATGATTCAGCGAAAGAGTCTAAAGGCTTAACGGCTGATCAAGTTCAGTACTTGAAAGATTCGATCGCAATTAATCAACAAACAATGCTTAATATGATGATTCAAGCATTGACTGATAACAATGACAAATTGCAAGGCTGGCTTGATGAAGGCGTTGGAATTTTGAATTTTGACGGCGTGCAGATCGATGCGTCAAGATTCGGTTTACCAGAAGTCGCAACTAATCCTGAAGATGCCGCTAAAGCTGTTTCAGATGATGGTGATTGGGGCGTTGATGCAGTTGCAACGAGAATTTTCGATCTTGCTGATGCAATATCCGGCGGCGATCCTGAGAAACTTGCAACTATGCGTGCAGCAGTTGAAGAAGGTTTCAATCAAGCGGGTATTGCTTGGAACAATGCAACCGGCTTAGACAAGATGCCGGATATTACCGAAAAAACTTACAACGAAATTATGAGTCGTTTTGATAAGCGTGCTGAGGAACTCGGCGGCGCAATCGCTTAATAAATGATTCTCAATTTCGCAGGTGTTTAACATATTGATTTTAAAAATTTTTTGGGTGGCGGGCGGGTGAACTGGTTTTGATTTGTTTTTTTTCGATAGCATTAAAATAAATCGAATCAGCTTCCGTCATTCGGAAATTTAATTTCTGAAAAAAGTTCTGTTGATTTAATTCTGTTTAGTTATCACGATTCACGATTACACAAAAAAAACCTTCAACTGCAGATTCATTGCGGCGGAAGGCTTTTTTATTTCAAAATTATTTTCGTTACCTTGATCAAATACTCAGCAATTTATTATAATATTAGGGAACAGTTAAAAGTGATAAGGAATTAGGGATTTTATTCTTAATTCTGCATTCTGCATTCTAAATTCTTAATTATTAAGAGGTGTTTTGATATGGAAAGAATAGAGATCAAAGGGAAATTCAACACGGCGATCGCTTATGCAAAAGTGATTGAAGATGAAGCGATCGAACAACTTCGGCGAATGTGTAACTATGAATTTACAGCAGGATCAAAGATACGAATAATGCCTGATGTACACGTTGGTGCAGGCTGCACGATAGGCACGACTATGACTGTAACTGATAAAGTTGTTCCGAATATCGTCGGCGTTGATATAGGCTGTGGAATGTACACAGTTAATTTAGGCAAAGGTGAAATTGATCTTGAAAAGGTTGATGAGGCAGCACATTTTATACCTTCTGGAAAAAATGTTTGGGAAAGTCGTGGTGAAAAATTTGATCTTCAAAAGTTGAAATGTTATCGCAATTTAAAGGATACTCGGCGACTTGAAAGATCGCTTGGAACTTTAGGCGGTGGAAATCATTTTATTGAGATCGATCGATCAACTGACGGAACAAATTATTTAGTAATTCACAGCGGCAGTCGAAATTTAGGTAAACAAGTTGCTGAATACTATCAAAAATTAGCGATCGATCTTGCACACGGTAAAGATGAACTTTTCAAAAAGCAGGAAGAGTTAATCAGAGATTATAAGGCACAAGGTCGCAGAAGTGAAATTCAAGAAGCGATTAAACAACTTCATAGAGAGTTTAAGGCTAAAGCAAGTGAAATACCTGCTGATCTTTGTTATGTCTATGGAAAATATCTTTGTGATTATCTTGATGATGTGAAAATTTGTCAAGAATTTGCAAAGCGTAACCGTGAAATTATGGCACATATTATTATTAAGCGTGTCGGTTTAAAAGTCGGCGAATCATTTCATACAATTCATAATTATATTGACGTTGATGAAATGATCATTCGCAAAGGATCGATCTCTGCTCGTGAAGGTGAAAAAGTTTTAATTCCGATCAATATGCGTGACGGATCAATTATTGCGATCGGCAAAGGTAATTCAGAATGGAATTATTCAGCACCGCACGGAGCAGGCAGAATTCTTTCACGATCTGAAGCTAAAGAGAAAATTAATTTTGAAGAATATAAAAAATCAATGAGCGGAATTTATACAACGTCAGTTAATGAATTTACGATCGACGAATCGCCGATGGCTTATAAATCACTTGATGATATTATTGACGTGATAAGCGAATCAGTTGACATTGTTGAAATTATCAAGCCGATTTTCAATTTCAAAGCATAAAATAAAAAAATCTGTAGTACTTATTAAAAGCATTCTACAGATTTATTTTTTTACTTCAAATTAATTACACATTATCAATTACACATTGCCCATTAAATAGTGTGTAGTTGAATTGAACTTGTTCCGCCTTCACCGTATTTAATGCCGCTTGTAAGAACAGTTAAATCACCTTTTTGAACAATTCCGTGTTCCAATGCACTCTTCGCAGAGAATTTAATCATATCTTCCGGATTCATCCAAGGCACGCCCGGAATAGTGAAGACTCCCCAACGAAGATTTAAATGACGAGCAACCATATAATTAGGACAGAAAGCAACAATATCAGCTTTCGGACGATATTTTGAAACAACTTTAGTCGTATAACCGGATTTAGTCGGAGTAATAATCGCAGCTGCGTTAAGTTCATAAGCAAGTTGAACAGTAGCATGAGCAATAGCATCAGTTTGTGAATATTTATGACCAAGACCTTTAGTCAAGAAAATTTCTTTGTATTGAAGTGATTCTTCCATACGGTGAGCAATTCTATTCATCGTTGCCGCAGCCTCAACAGGATATTTACCGCTTGCAGTTTCACCACTCAACATAATTGCATCAGCACCATCAAGAATTGCATTGCCAACGTCGCTGACTTCTGCACGAGTCGGACGTGGATTTGTCGTCATTGACTCAAGCATTTGAGTTGCAACAATAACAGGTTTACCAGCAGCATTACATTTCTTAATGATCTGCTTTTGAATGATCGGAACGTCTTCAGCAGGAATTTCAACACCGAGATCACCACGTGCAACCATAATACCATCAGCCGCTGCAATGATCTCATCAATATTTTGGACACCTGCAAGATTTTCGATCTTCGGAATAATTTCCATATGACCGCCGTGTTTTGCGATCAAATTACGAATTTGCTCAACGTCAGAGGCACGCTGAATGAATGATGCCGCGACAAAATCCATATCGTTTTCAATACCGAAAATTAAATCTTTCTCATCTTGTTCACTGATCGCAGGAAGTCCAAGCTCAACGCCCGGAGCTGCAACACGTTTTCTGGTTGACATTTTTCCGCTGTTGAGAATTTCAGTTACAATATCTTGACCTTGAATTTCTTTAACGAGAATTTCAACAAGACCGTCAGAAAGAAGAAGTTTATCACCGGGTTTAACTTCAGTATAAAGAAGTTTATGACTTACACCAACGTGAGTAGCATCGCCGGGCTCATCTGATTGTGTAAGAATGAATTTATTTCCAGCAACAAGATCAACAGTACCGTCTTTAAATTCACCGAGACGCATTTCAGGACCTTTAGTATCAAGAATCAATGAAATAACAGTTTTTGATTTCTTCGCTGCCTCACGAACACGATTGATTCTTTTAAGGTGTCCTTCGTGATCGCCGTGTGAGAAGTTAAAACGTGCGCAATTCATACCGTTTTCAATAAGTTTTTCAACAATGCCTTCAGCGTCAGTCGCCGGACCTTGTGTGCAGATAATTTTTGTTTTCTTCAGCATAAATAAACAAGCCGTTACAGAGAACTTATAAAAAGCTATAAACTTTAATGTCTCCTTCCTAATTCATCGCGTTCGCTTTCGTCGTCAATTCTTGCGAACCAACTGACTAATCGCGTTTGATGTAACGCTCCAAAGGCTTAAATTCCTCGCTAACGTACGAGTACTCAAAATCCGAATTTGGTTTTCGTTCGGACGTTTTAATTATAATAAAGAGACATCAAAAGTCAAGTTTTTTTCTATAACGGCTTTCACCTCCTTTAAATTTTAATAGCACTTTATAATTTATTATAAGAAAATTTTAACTGTTACGAGCCTCCTAACATAATTACATAATTGAAACTTCTATTTGATTTGAAATTTCAACTATCAATTAAAAATTTCCTGCCGAAATCGAATAGAAATTTTAAAAAATTAAATTTTCATAAAATTCTTTTTAAGAGCTTGATCTCACAATAAAAAAACCTTATAATTATCGTCAAAATAGTTTTTTATCATTGTTTTTGTTTTGAAAGGTAGGCGATAATTATGGCAACGGCTCAAGAAGTAATTAAAAAATTTATGAAGTCGTTGGATGAGACAACACTCAGTGGAACATCAGCACTTAATGAAGCAATTCAAGCGTGTTCCGGTTCAAAGTTCAGCGGCATTCAAGATGCAATCAATCATATGATTAGCGATTGTTCACTTGCAAGCAGTGCAAATGATTTTCTTATCAACAAATGCGGAATTGATCTTTCAAATACGGATACAGGCGCAATTACAGGATCAGATGCTGGCGGTAGTAGTACAAAAACTGCTGAATCTGTCGTGCCGGAATCTGGCAACCTTATTTCATTTACCGGCGATTCATTTACTGTTAAAGGTTTGACTATTCAACTTGCTAACTGGTACAAAACCTCTTCAGGAAGTTATGATTATACTACAACTTCATTTAACAATTTGTCCTCCAATGAAAAGTATATTTGGCAAAGTCTCTATACTTGGTGGGCTAAAGAATCGCTTAATCTTATAGAACAGTCTTACGGTAATAATTTTGGTTTCAGTTTAAATTCTTCAGCTACATCTAAAACTATGTATTTTGGTTTTTATAATCAATCAAGTAGTACTTTAGCTGTTACTCCATATTGGTATTATGAATCTGACGGTGAAACAACTGATCTTGGTATGCGAGTTAATTTAAATCATTATGGAAACGTAAGCACTTCTGATCCCAATGGTTCATCTACGAATGCAAATTCTTATCTTGATAGAACGTTGGCTCATGAATTTACTCATGCTGTTATGGCTGCTAATATTAAATATTCTTATAAACTTCCACAATTTATTAAAGAAGGTATGGCAGAACTTACTCACGGTATTGATGATGAAAGAACAAGTCTAATTAGAAATTTAGCTGCTAATCCTTCAACTTTGAGAAACTCTTTAAGTTTGACGAATACAGGCACAGGTAACACCAATGCTTATGCTGCAGGATATATGTTTCTTCGCTATCTTGCCAAACAAGCCTCTGATTATGGCGGTGACGATATAAACTACATTTACAACACTAATAGTACTTCTCTTGTTTCCGGTTCAAGCGGCGTTGATTCGATTTACAACAGTGGAAAATATTCCACGATAAGTGCAGACGATGGCAACGATACGATCAACAATCAATCTTCCGGTGATTATTCTAGTCTCAATGGTGGCAGTGGTAACGATTCTATTAATGCAGGTTCTAATTCTTACAGAGTCACTCTTAATGGCGGCGGTGGTAATGATACATTGACCGGCAGTAATTCTACTTATTATGGTGATGTATTTGCATTCGATAACTATTACGGTAAAGATGTTATTACTAATTATTCAACGAATGACACGATATATTTCTCATTCACTAATGGCGGCGTTGGTTATTATAAGAGCGGAAATGATTTTTTGGTTTATTCTGGCACTAATAATGACTACATAACGCTTAAAGGTGCTGCAAATAAAGCGATACAAATTAAATTTGCAGATGGAACAATGACTACTCTTAATAATGATAATGTAATAATTAATTACAACTCAAATACTTTGGTTTCCGGTACAAGTAGTGACGAATCTATTTACAATAGTGGATATAATGTTACAATAAATGCTTCTGGCGGAAATGACACTATCAGTAATTACGGATCTAGCTCAACGATTAATTCTGGTGATGGTAACGATTCTATTTATAACAATAGTTCTTATGTTACTATTGATGCTGGTTATGGGAATGATACTATCAACAATAGCAATTACGGTGATTATTCAAGCCTTAGCGGCGGCAGTGGCAACGATTCAATTAATGCCGGGTCTAATTCTTATTCTGTTACTCTCAATGGTGGTTATGGTAATGATACTTTGATCGGCAGCAATTCCAGTTCTTATGGTGATGTCTTCCAGTTCGGTAACCGTGACGATTATGACGTGATCACTAATTACGCTACTAATGATACTATTCATTTAACAAATACCTATTCACTCAGTACGAGAAACTATTACAGTGTCGGAAATGATCGCGTTATAAGTCTTGCTAGCGACG
>JAFUZV010000191.1 GCA_017476425.1 Selenomonadaceae bacterium | reverse complement strand
TTTAAACGAAATTTTTTAATGTATCTGAAAAAAGTAGCCCGTGAAATATGCAATTTGAATTGTGCAGTAATAAAATTACCGCCGGAATATTTTTCTTTCACGGCGGCTTTTTCTATTTCATTACTGTTATTCAGTGCTTCAGTTATTTCATCAGCGAATTGATCCGGCTGATTTTGGAAAAATTTTTTTAATGCTGAATCAAAAAACCATTTCACATCAGATTAATAATTAGCAAGAGGAATTTCTGTGTTATCTACGCTATTATTCGAATTATTAATTTGACTTTGAAGATCATTAAGAATAGATTGAATATTGTTAATTGAATTAGTCAATTCATCAATAGTAGAATTCAAATTTTTAATATTAGATTTAACGTCTTCGACATCACTCTGCAAATTGTGAAGAATTTCTAAATCCTCACCACGAATTAAGCCTGCTTGATAAGCCATAAATAAATCATCCTTTCAAATTAATTTCTTTGTATTCCGTAATTAACAATTTTTGCTTGCTAATCATTGCGGCGGTTCGTTCACCGCTGTATGCTGCTAATGGAATTTGATCAACAGCGTCGGCGGCTTTAATTAAAGCGTCAATCGCAGTCAGCCGCTGAATCATCTGTAGTTGACGCTTGCTGATTCTGATTATCTCATTCATTAAGATTTACCTAAAATTTAAACAGAAGTTTTCTTTTGAACTGTACCTTTCTTATAGTCAACAACATAATACTCATAACCATCATAACCATCATAATAAATATTATCAGAAGTAGCAATTAAGCCATTATCAGTAATTGTAAATCTTGTTGGTTTATCACTTGAAATTAATACAGGCTCATTTGAAGGTGCTACTCCTAAATTAATGATATTACCGTCAACTGTAACTGAATCAAAAATTTCAAATACCGAATTATATTTATCTTTGAGAAGATCAAGGAGTCTTTGCGGATAAGTCAAGAAAGTATCATACTGAAGGTGATACTCTTTAACGGTTTTCTCCTCATAAAGTGCAAAGATTTCATTATCAGTGATAGTTGCCGCATTGTTAATGTTATCAATAACGGCTTGAATGCTGTCGTGATCTCTTGACGCTTGAAATTGCGAAATTTCCAAAGTCAATTCCATAGCTTTTTTGTGAGTGAGCTTGCTTGCAGTGGTGTAAGTTGAAACATCTGTAGTATCAGAATCAGCAACGAAAGCGACCATAACATCGCTGCTAAAGCCGTCAACAACATCACCATAAGTCAAGGTTGTTTCACTGCTAAGGTTGTCAATAAGATCATTGACGGTTGAGATCGCGGCTTGAATTGAGGCGTGATCATCAGCGGCTTGAATAGCACCGAGACGAACAGCATATTGAACAGATTCTTTGAGTGTAAGACTTTTTGACATTGTTAGAAAAACCCCTTTCAAATCATTAATTGTCTATCTAAAGAGTGTGCACTCTCTTTATTCATTAGTCAAAATGTCAATGACAGCGTTATTAGAAGTGTCAACAAGCACGGAATAAGAATTTTGCAAGCGTGCAACTTCATCATTATTCGCCGTCAACTGCGCTAAAGACATATCACTTTTAAGGTTATTCAGCTGATTATTAAAATCCGCTTGAATGAGTGTTAATTTCTCTTCAGTTGAATAGATACGAGGCGGCGCAGAAACACATTGACCGGTAGCAGGATCACGAATATAACCGGTTCCATTATCGCCGCCGGTAGTTCCGAGCATATACTTTTGAAAATCCTCATCGGAAATTTCAACGAAGTCATCAGCTTTGTTATCTTTGAAAATGCTTAAAGCGTTTTGCATTTGCTGATCGTGATCTTCGTCATTGAGATTAACGGCGCAACGATAAACGCCTGTGATAGGATTAAAAAGTGCTTTGTACAAAATAATCACTCCTAATCAATATAATGCTTGCCAAGCAGTCCACGAACTCCAATAACTTCTAATGTATATCGGTGTATTTGGCGGAGTTATTGCTCTTTTAACTACTCTAGCTATTTGTATTTTGATTGGATTTCCTCCTGTAGAGGCAGTGCCGTAAAATGTAAGCACCAACGCATTTACAACTTTATCGTCTGTTTCAGGCAAATTAGAAGAAGAACTTCCAACATAACATATTCCAGAATTAGATATTTCGTTTAAGTTTACAGATTCAATAAGATTAGAGGAAATATATTTAGCAGTTCCACTTGCATTACCAGTACCGCCATTAGCAACAGGCAAAATACCAGTAACACCAGGTGAAACATTGCCTGATCCGTCAAACGACGCAGAATTAGCACTAGCAAGATTTGTTTGAATAGTGCGTGCAGTCTGTAATTTAGTAGCTGTAGCAGAATTACCTGTGCAAGTACCGGCAGATTTAACGGTTTTATCAGCGTCAGCAGTGTTAGCAACATTGCCTAAACCAATATTCGCCGCAGTGATATTAATGTTGCCCGTTCGATACGTACTTTCTGAATTACCTTTAACGCCGGTGATCGAATTAACTTGTGCGCCAGTTGCAATGCCGTCAAGTTTTGATTTATCTGATTTACTCATTAAGCCATCAGCAGAAGAAGTAGCATTATTATAAATCGTGTTAGTATCAGGCGGTGTTGACCATTGACCTGAGCCATTTAAATAAGTGTTAGCATTACCGTTTTTGTTAAGTTGAGAAAGATCGCCTAAAACAATATCAGTCGACAACGGATCACCAGTTCCAAAAGTCAAAGTTAATTTTGAAGTTGAACTATCAAAATTAATGCTGTCGACCTTCTGAAGAAGTAAATTAGCAAGTGCCGCTGTCAATCCGTCGATCATTGATTGAGGCAGTTTAATATCTTTCCCATCGTGCTGAATATTTTCTATAACAGTATCAGCCATTATTTTCACCTTCTTTGAATTTATTAACAACATCTGCCGGAAATTCAGCAAATAATTCATCAAGAGTTAAATCACTTTCGCCGCTGATTGATTCTAAATCAGATTTAAGTGCAAAACGCCTTTTAATTTCTTCTGCATTTTGACGGAGTGCAGCTTCAAATAATTCATAGTCAATATATTTTTTAGCCATCAATTATCACCCCAAATATCAGCAAGAAGAGTATCAATATCATTTTGATCAGCCCAAATTGTAGCATCATCATCAGCCGGTAAAGTATCAATATTATCTGCCGGAACAGTCGGCGCAGGTAGATCATCACCGCCGATACTTGCATTTTCAGTTATCAAAGCGTATTTGATACCGTTGACAGTTACTATCGTTTTACCGTCGAAAAGATCAAATGTTTCACCATTAGACAGCGTAACATTAACAGACGGATCATTTTCAACAGAATCAGTATCATTGAATTTCAGCCATAATTTAGACGGATCAGAAGGCGCAGTCGGCGAAATAACAGACCTAATTTTAGTAGCACCGTCCGGCGTGTAAGAATTAAGATAAGTTAAAACCGCGTTTAATTGAGAAGTTAATTTTTGAATATGAGCTAGCAAAAATTGAGTTCGGTTACTTAATGCTTGTGCTTGAATATTAGCGAGTCCAAGTTCCCCACCTTCCCCATCATCTTCATTTTCGATCAAATAAACGCCGTCGACCCATTCAGCAACTTCATTCAAATGCTTGATAGGATGAGGCTCACCGGTAGGTGTCAACCTATGACGACCGCTATAATTTAATTCGTTCATTACCCATTTTCACCACCTCAAAACATCAAAATATAATAACCTTCTATTGATATATCAGACTCCTTGTCAATGCAAAGCAATTTAGACATATCAGAATTAATTCTAACTCTATGAGTAAACATAGTGCCGTCAACACAAAACAGACCTAATTCACGAATTGACAAGCCGACTGCTTCATTTTCCTCAATAAAAAAGTTGAATTTAACATTTACGCCGTCAAATTCAACAGGATCATCACCGTTTTTAGTTTTTAATTCAAAAAGTTGTTGATCGTCAAGAAAAGTATCATTATCATCTTCAAGCCTTCGACCTAAAGACTGATCTAAATATCTAGTGCCGGAGCCAAAACCTATATATTTTATATAATCAGTCGACTTACCGGCGGCTAAATGTGCAAGCCGTTCACGACCAACAATCACTATTAAATTATGATCGTTGTATGTGTCGATCAATTTGCCTTTTTTGTATATCTTTAGAGAAAATTCACCGTGAATAGGTTTAACCTTTTCGACAATTTTAATTTGAGATTGCATTAAAACACCTCGCTAACTATATGCGGACTATATTTGAAATGACCGAATTTAATATTTCGACCATAAGAAAAACGCTTTGTAAAAATAAGTTGACCGCCGTCATCAGAATTAACAGAATCAGCGAAATTGAAATTGATATTGAATTTTGCGCCGTCATCTCGTGGACGCTGATTAACACCGAAAAATTTATTTCCGTATTTGAAATGACCATATTTCAGCGAATCATTGTAACTATCAGCGACGATCAAATTTAAATTCAGCTTGTCAAAATCGTTTGCAATAATCCGATCGCTGTTTGCAATACTGATTAAAAATTTATTATCAGCGTCAATCGGTAAAATGATTCGACCGCCATATTTAGCCCATTGACCGTAACGAAAATGACCATAACGCAATTTCATTTCGTATCTGTCGACAGCGTTTAAACACAAATTCAGCAGATAATTATCAATGTCAAAATCTCTTGCACGGTTATACTTGAAATGACCATAGATTAGATCATTACCATATTTAAAAGTTTTGCGTTTGTGATATGGGATCAAATCTTCATAATGCAAATTGAGATTTAAAAAAGATTCTTCACTAGGTAAATTAATTTTATCCTCTAAATGCAGAATGAAAACGATCAAGTCAAGCCACGACCGAACATTTTTAACTGAAATAGCAACTTTTTTCATATAGTCGATCGTTTGCCGTGAATATTCCCGATCTTGATCGGTTATATCGTGAATGATTTTGAAGAAATAAGGATCGCCGCCATAATTAAACCATTCATCAATTTCAGCATTACCGAAAAAATTTTGCAGAGTTGTTTCAACTGCCCACGGCGTGCCTTTGTATCTATGAATCAGAAAAGAATTTTTAATTAATTCACGCTTTGAATCAAGATTTAAAGAAGTTGAAAAATTTTCAATATGTTGCTGAAAACCTAAATGATTAATTAAATCTTCATTGAGATCATCAATCGAAGGATAAATTAAAACCCGTTCAATTAGATCGTCAACTTTATGTAGAAAATCATCTGATAAAGTTGCTAAATCTTTAATATTGCTATCGTTTAAAGAGTTCGGCAGATTTTGAGAAATGAAATATTTTTTTAAATCAATGCTCATTCGACTTCACGCCCGATCATTGAAACGCTGATATTGTTGCAGACAGCCAGCTGAGTTGCCTCAATAACAGTGAAAACAGGTGAAACGACCTTGACACGTTTAACACCGCTAACAGATTTAACGCAGGCGATCAATTCAGAATCATTAATATCACGACCTAATTTTGATTTTTGCCATAAGATATAATTTTCAACCGCCGCCGCCACTCTTGAATTAGTAATTGAAATATCAGCGTCTTCAGTCAAATAATATTCAATGTCAAGATCGAAATTAATAATTGTTGGTGATTCGACTGAAACATTATCAGTCAAAGGCCTTTTCTTTTTAGCCGAAACGTTATCAAAAATCGCAGTCAAAATTTCATTACCCGGAATTTCGCCGCCTTTTAATAATGGAACGATACGAACGCAGCCAGGTGACGGACTGTCAATTCCAACATCAATAATTGCGCTGTTAGTGCTTTTAGCGTGCCATTTATAAGCTAATTCCGGACCTGCAGTCGACAAAGCCTCCGGTGCCTCAAAAGTCCTTTCACGCAATGAATCATCATCTTCAATAGCACTGCCGCCTTGTGATTTAGTTATATTTGTCATAACTGCAACATAAGAGATCGGATCAACGATTCTGCTAATTTCGCCGATAGTAAAATCATTTCCAACAGTGCCAGTATCAGTGCAACTTGCTACAACGGTTGCAGAAGTTTCACCGGCAGGTATAATTAATTCAGTGTTCGTAGCAAAAAATAAATCCTGCGTCGGTGATACTCTAGTGCCTGCAGGGATAATCGTTGCTTGATCTCTAACAGTCGACAATTCAACTTTCAAAGTAGTTAATGCAGACTGCGCCGGTATTCTTTGCACATCCCAAAAAGCCGCCAAATTTTCAAGGTTTTCACCTGTTGAATATTTCAGCAGATTTTGTTTAGCCGTTTCATTGATTTTATTCAACAACATAATGATAACATTGACGATAAACAAAATAAAAAGTCGAACGGGATCGCCTTGTGCTAAAGTTCGACCTGTCAATTTTGTATATGCAGAAAAAATTATTGATTCGACATTTTCAACAGAAATGTCAATAAAATCAATGTCAGGTAAATCAGATACTTTCAAAATCTCACCACGCTTCCATAAAAAAAGCCGGATCGCTCCGGCTAATTCAATTTTATTCTTCATCATCATCAATTTCTGATTCTTGCTTTGCCTTAACAGCTTGTGCAAAGTCGATAGTATTTTTAGTGCGTTCACTGCCTTTATGTGCAATATTAGGATTGAGGCGATAAGTTTTGTTAAGTCCTGCACGTGGACCTTCTACTATTATTTCTAGTTGTTCAAGTGCTTTCATTGCACGTGTAACATTTGGACGTTTCATTTTAAGTTCTTCAGCAATATCTTTTTGATTAACACTAAAGAAATTAATAAAATCAAGTCGACTTAACAAATACAAAATAACCTTGAATTGTGTATTTGTTAAGTTTTGTTTTGCAAGCCATCCGGCTATTTCTGAATGAAAATTTTCGTTTGGAAATTTTGTAATTTTAGACCTTACAGGATAATAACGTTCAATTTGACCACTTTTATTGTCGACGATTACTTGAAAAACTGACTTATCTTTTAAAGTTAAATTTAAATTTCCTTTTGCACCATCAGTAAAATTATATCCGTTCGGTACTTTGCAGTTAAAGTATTCAATCCAATATTTTTCTCGTTCATTCAGTTCCTCTAAGTTATTACATTCTTCAACAATTTCTACTTTGAAAAACTTCATTCCATAATTTCTAATTGCAAGATCAATTTTAAGATTACCATATTTATGCTGTGTTATACGTTCTTCAAGTGTTCTTGTTGTTTGACCAATGTAAATTTTTTCATTAAATAAGTTTGTTATTTTATAAATTATCATCGCTTGCCTCGCTTTCATTGACAAACACAAGGCAAAGCATTAAAATAGATATGAAAAGGCTCTGCGCCGTGTTTTAATTGATTCCTACAAATCAATTTTAGCACTCGCAGGGCTTTTCTGTCAAATTTTTCAATTTCAAAAGAATTATTTAATCACGATTAATTAATTCTTTTTGCCTTTAATTTTCCTCAATGATAACGATCTCTAGTCTCGGCTTTAATCTGCCTGTAGCATCGCCGCTAAATTCTATCTTCTTAATTTGTGCACGCGGTTCATATTTTTTCAAACACTGAATAATTTCTTGTGTCAATCGTGCTTTAGCTTGTAAGATCGGCATATCTACAATATCACCGCTGATTCCTACATCTCTAGCTAATGGAATTTGCCATTTGATAGTTGAAATTAAGCAACGAACATTTTGGATCACTTCTTCAATCGTATTAGACGGCGCAAAATTAATTCTAACATCGTCGCTTGAATTGATAATATATGTGTTCATTCATCGAATCGCTCCTAAAACTCTATACAACAAATTAAATTCAGCCTCAACATTATTGCTATCATCGTATTCAGTCAAAGTTAAATCAGCCTCCGATCTAATCAAATTACCACTGCCGCTGAAATAATTTTTACCTTCACGCAGACTATCAAGCCGCCAAAAATTATTAGTTATCGGCTGATAATTAATGACCAAAGGTAAAATAATTCCATCGTCACGAATTTCACGCAGTCTTTTTAATTGAAATTCAGGATTAATGCCGTGCGTAGCACTTAAGATAATAGAAAATTTAACTTTTTCTAAATCTGGACCTGCAAATTGTGATACTGGTTTTCTATGCAGAAGTTTATGATCGTGCCAACGCGATCCGCCTTCACGTTCAAAATCTTTCGGAGTCAACATAAAATTTTCACTGCACATAAAAACAATATCACCGAAATAACCTATATAACTCAATTCATCACCTGCTTATGTCGACGGTTTCACTGCCACTGACGTGTTGCCCTGTCATTCCGCAGCCTTGACAAACAGTCAAATGACCGATCATCGTTGCCGGTAAATCATCGAAAAAAACAAATTCACTGCCTTCTTCAGAAATGAATTGACCACCGTGAGGACATTGACAAGACCCGCTATCGCTTAATCTATGAGCCGCTAAATCATCAATAAAAACAGTGTCTGATCCTGTAGAATTTTGACCGCTTCGACCGTGAGGACAACATTTTTCACCAACATCGCAAATTCCGCTTGTATTATCTGTAATTCTTGTAGCTAATGACATTTTCAATATCTGCCTTTCCCTTTATTCATTCTAACTTGTTCACCAACAGTAACAAAAAATTTCTTCGTCGCGTGAAGTTCAATATTACCTTCACCATCGAAACGAATATAGCAACCGTCTTTCATACGCAATAAATAGACTTCGTTATTTTGTTCAATCGAAGTGTCGACCTCGTTATAAAAAGCACCTAAAACATAACCGTCACAAACGCCTTTACCGCCGGCGTTCGGCAGTTGCAAGACTAAAACCTGTTCATTAATTTGAGGCATATGAAAAAATTGATTATCCTTGACGCATAACTGAATCACCGGCAAATCAGCACTGACCCTATCATCTTTATCTGGACGTGTAATTTTGACAGTGCCCGGCGTTTCGCCGTAACTAGTAACAACGCCGATATAGAATAATTCATTGAGATTAACGCCGTTTGTACCATTATCAGTATCCATCTAAACACTTCCTTATTTCGCAAGACGTTTTGAAGTCATTAGCTGAAATGCTATGATTCACTTTGTCAATAATATATTTCCCGTCGAATTTACCGAAATTTTTAATTTGAATTGTAGACCCTGCAGTTAAATTCAAATTGCCGATCGTTGAAAATCTGCCACTGGTTTTCTCTTTATTTTTTTCCCTTAATTTCTTTTTAGCTAATCTTTGTGCTTCAGCTTCGTCTTTGACCTGGTGATTAATATGCAATGTTCGACCTTCTGAATTACCTTTTGGATCAGCAAATTCACCTTTGATCGTTTCCTTCTTTTTTCCGTTTTGAGTTTTCACTTCACATTTAGCATAAGTATCACGAGTCTTATTGCGAAAATCCCAATCGGTCAGCCACGTCAAAATAATTTTTTCCGAAATATTATCATTGATATTGAAAGCCGGATTATAAACAGTTATTAATGCGTCTTTTTGCTCATACTTGTATTCGTCGAAAATAATTAATTGCTCCGGCGTAACTTTTAAACTTAAGCCGTGACTCTTGCAAAGTTTCAAAAGAAATTCTAAATCAGCTTGATCGGCTTGTTCAATATGATCAATTTCAGGATTTTCATCGCAGTCAAACAAAAGTATTAAATTATTTCGTGTTGCAATATCTTCAGCCACTTTTCGCAATGTAACTTTTTCCCACGATTGATTTTTTCTTTCACTTCTCAATGATCCTTTGCCGATAACTGAAACGGCTTTGATTTTGACGATTGACGGCATACCTTGACAAGTTATTTCGTCGATCTCAAATTTTCCTAAATGAAAAGTTTTCTCGCCATCGTCAAGCGTGATTCTATTCAGTGTATGAATTGTAATATCAAGCAAATTACCTTCATCATCAGGCAACCAATGATTTAACCATAAGCCGCTCCGATCTTCAAGCGTCAATGTTAGATCATCAGCTTCATCACTCATATTATCGGTATAATCTAGATTTATGAAAAATTTTGAAATATCCTCCGAAATGTCAACGACCTTTTTTGTTTCAGCAGAAGTAAATTTTATTTCAAGCCATACTCGCCGCGCTAAATTTCCGTTTGACGGTTTTTTTGTTTGCAATAGATTTAACAAATTCCAAGTCATAAAATCATCTCTTCCACGGCGGCAATAAATAAGATAAAATTTTTTGTTCAAATTCCGGGCAAATTATTTTAACGCCTGCTGAAAATATCACCGTGTCATTATATTTCTGATTCGCTTTTAACAAGTCTGTCATATATTCTTCACTGCCATAAACTTTTTTAGCTATAACATCAAATGTATCACCTTGAATAGTCGAATAAATTTTATCCAATTAATGACACCCGCCGATCTCTAATTTGTTGTTCCCTTAAAACATTTTGCACTCTTCTTTCAAAGTCTATTTGTGATTCTTCAAGTATTGATTTAATTTGCGCTAAAATTCCATCGTCAACATTTCCGCCGCTAATGTTAATCGTCGGTGCGTTATATTCAAAAGTCATTGCGCCGCCTTCATTAAAAGTTGTTTCGGCGATCGGTGTCGCCGCGTCAAGATTTTCAGTCATACCTTGATTTTTTGACATTGCAAGTTGATCACCATATTGAGTAACAGAATGATTGACGCTTAAAATTTCAGGTATATTTTGATTTTTAGTCAACAATTTCTGTTGCAGATCGAAATTATCACCATAGTTAGAAAATGTGTTGCTTGAAATATCAGCTACACCTTGATAATTTGCAAGATTTTTAATCGTGTTGAGTTGTTCAATTTCTGCAGGTGTAGTTTCAAAATTCGCCGTTGTTTCACCTTGATAGACTCCGAGCATTGCACCTGTTTGTTGCCATAATTCGATCGC
>JAFUZV010000028.1 GCA_017476425.1 Selenomonadaceae bacterium | reverse complement strand
AACTGTCGTGAAAAAATTTTGCGGCAGTTTTTTTTTGTGTTATACTATTAAAAAATTTTATAGAAAGATGTGATTAAATTGCACAAAAAAATAGAATTGCTTGCACCTGCCGGAACGTGGAACGCCTTAACCGCAGCGATTGATGCCGGAGCTGATGCAGTTTATCTCGGCGGTAAACATTTTAATATGAGAGTGCACAAGAATGATTTTAATTTTGATGATGAACAACTTAAACAAGCGATTGATTATGCACACGATCACGACGTTAAATTGTATATCACGCTGAATAATTTAATCAGTGATGAAGAATTGCCTGCATTGAAGAATTATTTGATTTATCTCAATGAAATTCAACCCGACGCAATTTTAGTACAAGATTTTTCTGTGATTAAACTTGTCAACGATCTTAAAATTAAAATCCCTATGCACGCTTCAATAATGATGAACACTCACAATTTACAAGCGATCGAATTTTTAAAGAGTTATGGAATTACTAGAATTGTTGTTAGTCGTGAGTTGTCTCTTGATCAAGTTAAATTACTTCGTGAGCAAAGCGGAATTGAAACGGAATATTTTATTCACGGTGATATGTGCATTAGTGAAAGCGGTCAATGTATTCATTCCGGCGTGGTTTTTGGTCAAAGCGGCAATCGTGGTCGTTGTCTTAAGCCTTGCCGTTGGTCTTATGAATTGATTGATGAGTCGACAGGTGAAATTTTAAATGATCATTCATATAAATTTGCTTTGAAAGATATGTGTATGTATCGTTATTTGCCTGAGCTGATCAATGCTGACGTTTATTCTTTTAAAATTGAAGGACGAATGAGATCGCCGGAATTTATTTTTAGAATCGTTTCAATTTATCGTCGTGCGATCGATCGTTATCTTAATGATCCTTCGGGCTATAAAATTAACGCTGATGATTGGAAGATTCTTTTTGATAATCGTGTTCGTGATTATTCAACGGTCTTTGCTCTCAACAAAACAACGATTAATGATATAGGTTTAACCGGTGAACGTGAGCCGAAATTTTTTAGTAAAGCGATCGTTGAGGCTAACGTCGACGAGTTTTATAATGCAGAATGCAGAATGAAGAATGTAGAATTAAAACCTAAGTTGTCTGTTAGAGTTGCAACGATTGACGCGGCGAAGTCTGCACTTAATAACGGTGCTGATATTGTTTATATCGGCGGCGAAGTCTTCGATCAAAATCCTTTAACGATTGAAAATTATTCTGAGATTATTAATTTCGCTCATTCACTCAATAAAAAAATCGTCCTCAATACTCCGAGAACGACTTATTTCCGTGAGATTAACGAATTAAATTTTTTACTCAACAAGCATTTGAATTTCGACGGCGTTATGGTTAGCAATTTAGGATCATTCAATCTTGCTAAACAATTTTCTTTGCCTATTCAAACCGATCTTTCTTTCAATCTCTTTAATCACAACGCCGCTGATTTTTTAAAGGACAACGGCGCGTTTATGGCGGCGGCTTCGCTTGAATTATCTTATTCTCAAGTGAAAAGCCTAATCGTTAATTCTTCGTTGCCGATCGAAATTGTCATTCACGGTTCTTACGAATCTATGATTTGTGACCATAATTTTATCAAAATGTTTTTGAATGTCAACGAATTTTATAAATCATTTGCATTGAAAGATACTGCCGATCAAATTCATTCATTAAAAATTGATCAGTTTGGTCGAAATCATATTTATTTCGCTAAAGATTTATGCCTTTACAATTATTTAAATCTCTTCAGACAAGCCGCCGCGTTAAGAATTGATGCACAACTTTATTCAGCTGATTTTGTTTCATTCCTTACGAAAATTTATCGTCAAGCGGTTGATGATCAGCCTCAACAAAATTATTTTGAAGACTTACAAACAAATTCGCCGCGACCTTTAGCCGTTGGCGTTTACAAATTTATTCAAAGTAAAAATTCTATTTGATCGTCATAATCACTCGACAAGGATTTCCTACTGCTACAACATTTGACGGTATATTTTTTGTTACGATACTGCCTGCGCCTATGATCGTATTT
>JAFUZV010000190.1 GCA_017476425.1 Selenomonadaceae bacterium | reverse complement strand
TGTGTTAGCTTTAGCATTACCGATTAAAATAATATCTTCAGTGCGATCAGAAGCGTCAAGAGTAATGACTGTTGCATCATTAGCAACATTAATCGTTGATCCATCACCATCAACAATATTTAATTTATTAACTCCGAAAGTCTGTTTAGTGACATTTCCACTACCGTCAATAAAAGTAACTTTCTTACCTTTAGCACCATTAAGAACGATAGAGCCTTTGTTAGAAGTCAGAGTTACATTGTTACCACTTGCTGCAACTTTAGAAATATCACCAGTGAGTGAAACGAAATCACCAACTTCATAATCAGTAACAAAATCTTTACCTGCGTCGCTGACGAAAGTATCATTGCCACCTTTGCCAATGAAAGTATCATTTTTCGAGCCGCCAATGATTACATTGTCTTCATCATTGCCGGTGATCTTAACAACTTTCGTACGTTCGGAAGCGTCGATCGTTACAACACCGTCGGTTGCAGTGTAAGATTGAATTAAACGATTGTAAATCAAATTACTTGTGATTGATGAAGTCTTTGAAGTTCCGTCGGACATTTTCCAAGTAATAACTGTTGTGTAAGTCGTTGGTGTCTTGAAATAAGATGTTACCGTTCTTGAGACTTTGTAAGGCTTACCGTCATAGTCTTCATAAATTGAAGGATCATAATAATCACTATCATTAAAATAAGTATGACCATCTTCATATTTGTAGAGGAATTTATTTCTGATCGTATCATTACCTGCTCCAGCTTTAACGGTAACTATTCCGCTAATGTCTTCAATTCCTGTTCCTGCATTCCAAATTTCTTTGCCGGTATCTTCGTCCCATTCCCAAGAACCTTTGGTTGTTGTGTTATATGCTTCAATTTCTATTACGTCATCATCAGCACCGCCATTAACTGACGCTTGAGAATAAAGTTCATAACTTTCGTTTGTCCCGTCATCCCAATACCAATAACGTCCCATTTTAACTTGAATTGAATCATTTCCAACACCGCCGTCGATCATTGCGTTTTTATAACCAGAGTAATATCTACTATCAAAGCTACCAACTACGATCGTATCATTACCTTTGCCGCCTATGAGACTTGCAGAAACAGCTTGATGATCATTTATGAAATCGTCGCCGTCTTTAGCGTCAATGGTTATATCTTCACCCCAAGCATTACTGAAAATATAATCATTTTTGGCAGTTCCATTGAAAACTTTTGTAGATTCGTCATAATTAACAGTTGGATTAATAACTTGATTATAAGATTTGCCGTCGATCCAACGAGTGATTGTTTCTTTACCATTTGAGCTAACACTTCTAAATTTGATCTTCGGAACGGTTGAATAAGTATCAACATTTTTCAACGTGAATGATCCGCCACCGGTGAGATTGAAAACGAAATCATTTCCGTTCTTTTTGAAACCTGTGACGCTTGTTCCTGTAGCAAGATCGAAAATCCAATTATTGTAAATACCGCTTTCAACGGAGACAATATCATTGCCATCTCCGGCTTTGTAAACAATATGATTATCGCTACCATCCCAACTGGATTCTTTATTGATAATTATTGTGTCGTTACCAGTGCCGCCGTTGATAGTAGAACACCAAATATCATTATGACTATAAATAGAATCGTTACCTGCACCGGCATTAATCGAAATATAACTACTTGCATTATAAATAGTGTCATTACCAGCTCCTGCATCTATTGTTGAGTCATAACGCCCATTATAAATGTATTCAGCGGAGCTTGTACCTGTAACAAGTTTTTCACTTTCATAATTAGCAATAGCCTTGATCGTGCTAGTACCGTTTACATAAAAACTTGAAATGCTTCCATTATCATCTTGCAGATTGACAATTTGATTTTCAGAATCTTTAATTGTGATTGAACCACTGCCAACAGTCAAGATAATATCAGAACCACTAAGAGAAACCTTGCTGATCTTTGCACCGTCAGTAAGATGAATTGCACTCTTATGATCATAACCGAAAATCACATCTTTGCCGTCTCCGCTTCCATACTCAACAACGTTAGCCAGACCAGGATATTCGTGCCAACGATAATTACCGAGATAAATTGAATCGTTACCGACACCTGCAGAGATTGTATCAGTAATATAAATACTACCAGAATCATCATATTTGTGCTTTTCGTTTAAATTTAAAATTATGTCATCACTAGTCGTGCCTTCGATCAAATTTCCTTCATAATTATTAAAACGAAAACTATTTCCAAAATTAATTTCAGTTCCACCTTTAGTAGCTCTAAGCCAACTGGCTCTATCGGAATAAAGCGGATAAAAATCTATAGTGTTTGAACCGATCTTGAATGTCACAGACCGTTCATAATAACGACTCTTGTAAAATTTGTCTGCTGAAAAATCAGTAATTGTCGCACCGTTGAGGAGTTTAACTGTCGCTGTTGAATTGTCCGCGACTTGAAAATCGTAGTAAATTTTGTCGTTGCCATCGCCTTTAGAATACTGAATCAAATAGTCATTTCCGGCATAGATCGAATCATTACCAGTACCGCCAACAATAGTATTACCACTGCTACCACTAAGAGAAACAAGATCATTACCTGCACCGGTTTCGATCAATTCATTAGAAACGTGATTATAATCACCAAACCAATCATTTCCACTAGTTCCGGTTACTCCATTACGAACTTCATTAAATTCTGTTCCGTAATAGTATTTTGTATATTTGTAGCTTCCGTCGGAATTTTTACTTCTTACAATAAAATTATTAATTTTTTCTGAAGTATCATTTTTTATTGTGATTGAACCTGAACCGATTTTTAAAATTTCATCGCCGCTGGAATTGATTGAATAACTGCTGACACTGCCGGAAGTAATGTCAATCATACCATAAAAACTAGAATATCCATAGTAATTACTATAAAGGTTATAAATTACGTCATTGCCATCGCCAGAAGCATAAGAATAAGTAGCCTTGTTTTCGTAGCTACCGACATGGTAAATCGTGTCATTACCTTTGCCGGCTGTTATTGTTGGAGAGTAATCATTAATTATTTCAATAGCATCATTACCTGTTGTGCCGTTAATATTAAGATTATCATAATCAGCTATTTGAATATCAACACCAACAGTACTTGTGCCATTAAAAACTAACGCTGAAAGATTTTCATCTTGATCGATAAAACGAATCGGCTTATTGAGCATTGAATAACGGCTAGAAGTATTTGCAGAATCTTTGAGAATGATCGAACCGCTACCGATCTTAAGAACAATATCATTACCACTCTTTGAAACTTTACTAACCGTTGTACCGTCAAGCAGTTGAATTGTATCAATTACGTTGAAACCGTAGATCACATCATCGCCATCACCGTTTTTATTTTAATTTAATTATTAATCCTTATCAAGAGTTTTCAGAAAAAATTTTTCTCAATAAAAAATCTCTCGTCAACGATCTTAACGAGAGAAATTTTTTTGCAATTATTACCATTGCTGACGATCTCTATTGGAATGAGCGAATAAAATTACAATTAAAAATGCAAAAATTTCCATTCGACCGACGATCAAGATCAAACAACAGAATAATTTCATAACAGCCGGCAAAGCAATGAAGTCAGACGGATCACAAATTCCCGGTAAAATTCCGGTGTTCGTTAAACAAGCAAGAGACATTGCAACCGAAGTTGAAAAAGATTGACCGCTGAGTGAAAGAATTATTGCAAAGAGAAACATTGTCACGGAACATAGAAAGAAAAATGCAAGCACTCGACCGACGATTTTCATAGGAACTGCTGCGCCGCTGATCTTAATGCTTGTGATCATTTTCGGATGAATTGTCTTTAATGTTTCGATTTTAAAGAGCTTGAAAAGAATAATCACACGAATCACTTTCAAACCGCCGGTAACTGATCCCATACAACCGCCGATCGTTACGATCAAAAATAGGAAGAAACGATCAAAGTCCGGTGCATTAGTTAAGTCAACGAGATTAAAGCCTGTTGTACTGATATAAGAAATAACGTGAAACAATGCAAGTCGAAAAGCCTCGTTGCCGTCGAAAATATATTTTTTAGTAAAAGTCGTGAATAAAATTATTGAAGTTCCAAAAAAGATCGATACAAGCAAAAATTGAACTTCGGAATTGTTGAAAAATATTTTGAGATTCGATAAACAATTTCGCTTTATCAACATAAAAAATTCGATAATTAAATTATGGATGCGTTTAGCAAAATTTTTCATACCGATCTTTTTTAAATGAAGACTTGAAACCGGCGGAATGATCGTATTAATAAGCCGAAAGTACAATAAAAAATTTCCGCAGGCGATCAACATTGAAAACATTGCGGCGTATTCAATATAAACATTTCCTCTACCTGGAAAGAAGTCACCGCCGCCGGTTGATATACATCTCATTGCCATTGAAAGCGCATCAAAATTATTTAATCCTGCAAGTTTAAACATTATAAATGATATTAACGTCAACACTTCATAGATTAATAAAATTTTTCTTGCCATTGATCGCATTTGACCGATCATTGGTGAAAATATTTGTCCTTGATTTAAAGATAATTCTAAACCAAAACAACCGCTAACTTCCGGCAGAATTGTAACGAGTATGCTTAAAAATACGAATGAGCCGAGCCACATTAATGACGCTTGCCAGAGTTTTAAAATATATGGAGCGTCCGGCGATAACAATGATAAACCTGCTGCCGTGAGATCGGAAACCGTTTCTAAAATCGCCTCAAATGGTGACAGCCAATTTGTAACCATAAACGGTATTGATCCGAAAATCGTCAACAATATCCATACTAAGATCATTGTCAACGCTGATTCAATGATCTTTATTCTTTGTCGATAGCCGGTGCTTTTATAAGTTAGAATCGTTGCGGCGATCGCTGAAATGATCATCAACATTACAAAGAATGATAAAATTTTTTCGCTTTGATTCGTAAATAAAGCATAACATATCGGCAAGATATACATTATTGACATTGAAAACATTGCTCGACCGAGTAAAAAGCAGAGTATTTTTATATCAATCATTTAGAATTACCCGTTGTTTGACTCTTCATCATTTCTATCACTTAACTCACCAAATCTGATCAATTCCTTATTGAATTGAAGTCTGATTGTTTCAGTCGGACCGTTACGATTTTTAGCAACGATTAATTCAGCAATATTTTGATTCGTCGATTCTTTATTGTAATAATCATCTCTATATAAAAACATTACAATATCAGCGTCCTGCTCAAGTGATCCTGATTCTCTTAAATCAGAAAGTAGCGGACGCTTTTCTGCCCTCATTTCAACCGCTCTTGAAAGCTGTGACAATGCAACAACCGGTATATCTAATTCTCTTGCTAAAGCCTTCAACGCTCTTGAAATTTCCGAAATTTCTTGTTGTCGATTAACTTCGCCGCCTTTTGACTTCTTGCCTTGCATAAGTTGAAGATAATCTATAATCACTAAATCTAAACCTTTAGACGACTTCAATTTTCTTGCACGTGATCGCAATTCAGCAACCGTTAAACCCGGTGTATCATCAATATATAAATTCCCTTTAGATATTTCATTTGATTTTGCTTGTAATAAATCCCATTCTTCTTTTTTCATTTTTCCTGTTCTGATATCTTGAGATTTAATGCCGGTGCTTGTGCTTAGCATTCTTTGTGCTAATTGTTCTTTGGACATTTCCATTGAAAATATTCCAACTTTTTTAGGTTGTCTATTTTGTGGAGATTTAATAGCAATGTTGCTTGCAAGATTCAAAACAAAACCTGTCTTACCCATTGAAGGTCTTGCCGCTAATAAAATTAAATCTGATTTTTGTAAGCCTGATGTAGTTTTGTTAAGGTCTTTAAATCCGGTTGCTATACCCGGCAAGCCGCCGCCGGAATTATAAAGCGCATTTATCCTTGAAATTGTCCTTGAAATTATAGTGCTGATATGTTCAAATTCACCCGTTGAATTATCCCTTGATGTTATAGAAAAAATTCTTTTCTCAGCAGTATCAATTATATTTTCAATTTCATCGCTATCATCGTAGGCTTTTGATACTATTTCTTCACCGGCATCAATTAATTTTCTCAAAGTCGATTTCTCTTTGATAATATTAACGTGGTGATTTACATTCGCCGTCGTCGATATAGCATCATTCAAACCTATTATTGTTGAAAAGCCGCCGATCTTTTCGATCAAATTATTTTTTCTGAGATATTCCGCTACAGTTATCGTATCAACAACTGTACCATCTGAATAGAGATCAATAAATGCTTGATAAAGGATTTTATTTTCTTCAACATAAAAATCTTCAACAAACAATTCAGATTGAACTTTTGGAATAATTTCATCAGGCTTAATAAACATTGCCGCAAGAACAGATTTTTCTGCTAATTTACTATGCGGCAACGTTCGATCTTGCAGCACATTCTTCAGCCTCCGATCAAAAAAATTTTTTCAAAAACGTTTTTGGAAATACAGATAATTTTATCATTTAATTAGATTAAACGCAAAAATTTTTTAATTTGAATTTGTGTAAAAATATTTCTGCTGTGATAAAATATTTTTGAAGGTGGTGAACGAATGAGAATAATAATTGTCGGAGCAGGAAAGCTCGGTTATACTATTGCAGATTTATTATCTCGTGAGAAGAATGAAGTTGTTGTGATCGATCACGACGAAGATCAATTAACGGCTGTAAAAAATAATCTTGACGTGTTGACGATAACGGCTAATGGTGCTTCACCTGTAACTCTTGATGATCCTGATGTCAACGGTGCTGATCTTTTGATCGCCGTGACTGCAACTGATGAAGTCAATATGGTTTGTTGCATTCTCGCTAAAAAGCACGGAATAAATCATACAATCGCTCGTATTCGTGATATGCAATTAATGCACGGCGATGTTAAAAATTACGTCAAAGAGACTTTTGATATTGATCTGATGCTTAATCCTGAATTAATCGCGGCGAATGAAATTTATAGAATTTTAATGATGCCGGCGGCTTTAGACGTTGAAGACTTTGCACACGGTAAAGTCAGACTTTTTGAAACGAAGATCAACGAGCATTCAAAATTTGCAAACATTCCATTAAAAAATTTGAAACTACCAAAAGGTGTTTTAGCCGGTATGATCTTTCGTGATCGTCAAATGATAATTCCTCACGGCAATGATTATTTTATGACTGATGATAATGCTTATTTCATAGGTTTTCCGACGGCTATTGAAAAATTCAGCGAAAATTTTATCCATCGTGAGGCTAAACGACTTGAAAGAGTTATGATCATTGGAGCCGGTCGAATCGGTCGAACTTTAGCCGTTAAACTTTCAGATGCCGGCGTTTATGTCAAAGTTATTGAACAGAATAAACAACGCTGTGAAGAGATGGCGGAGGCTTTAACGGGATCAAGTATTGCGATTTTAGGTGACGGTACTAATATCGATCTGCTTAATGATGAAGGCGTTGCAACTGCTGATGTTGTCGTTTGCTTAACTGAAGATGATAAGTTGAATTTAATGATGGCGATTTTGTGTAAACATATGGGCGCAAAAAAAACAGTCGTAAGAGTTTATCGCACTGAATACGCTGATATGATCGAAAAAGTTGGCGTTGATGTTGTAATTAGTGCAAGGCTTTTATCAGCGAGTGAAGTTTTGGCATTCGTTCGTCGTGGTGGAATTGTTTCAGTTTCGATTTTAGAAGGCGCAAAGGCTGAGGCTGTTGAAGTTATCGTGCAAAAAGGCGCAAAAGTTGCCGGTAAAAAATTAATGGACGTTGATCTTCCGAAAGAATGTTTGGTCTGTGCTTTCGTAAGAGATAATAAAGCGGCGATTCCGAATGGTAATACAATTTTAATGCCCGGCGATCGAACAATTTTATTTATTTTGATTAATCACGTCCAAAAAGTTATGGAATGGTTTAAATGATCAGGTAACGTTAAAATATAAAAATTAATTTAATGATTGAAGTCGATGATCTTTCTGAAAAAACTTCTTGTTAATTATTCGTTCAAAGTGAAAATTATTTATTTGTTTGAGTAAAATATATGTTAATTTCGATCAAAAACATTTAAATTGATTAGCAATTTCAATTAAAAAATTTTATTCTCAAACGTACTAAAATTGTTTGACAATTTATTAAAAGGCTTGTATCATAGACTAAAGTTAATTGTTTTTTTATGTAAATTTCATAAATAGCAATTCAAAAAATTTTTTTAATGAAAGGTGGTAAACCTCATGAAGGACATCAAGTTGAGCAGTCCGCTTGAAGGTCAGTTGATTCCATTAAATGAAGTCAATGATCCTGTCTTTGCTGGCGGCGCAATGGGTCGTGGTGTCGCTGTCAAGAATCCGAAAGGCAAAGTTTATGCGCCATTCGATGGACAAATTACTGTTTTTTTCGACACTCACCACGCAATCGGTCTTCACTCAAATGACGGTGTTGATTTACTGATTCACGTCGGTATGGATACCGTTACACTCAAAGGCAAGCACTTTACACCGAAGGCAAAACAAGGCGACACCGTTAAACGCGGTCAACTGTTGCTTGAATTTGATCCTGAAGGTATCAAAGCTGCAAATCTCGATACTACCACGCCGGTCGTCGTAACTAATCATACTGATTTTGGCGACATTACTTTTGAACTCAACGATCAATCTGTTACCTCAAAAGCTCCGGCTGCTGACGGTGGCGGCGGCAAAGTTGAGAAAGATGCTGACGATGCACAATATGACAATTTGCCCGATGAAGAACGTGTTGCAAAATTGATTATGAAGTACGTCGGCGGTCCGGATAACGTTAGAAGTGCTGAGCACTGCGCTACACGTCTTCGTCTTATCGTCAACGATAAATCTAAAATTCAAGAAAAGAAAGTTGAAAATATCGAAGGCGTTAAAGGTCAATTCTTCGCCGCACAACAATATCAAATTATCTGCGGCACCGGTTTTGTTGATAAAGTTACTGAAGAATTTATTAAACTCAAGCCATCACTTGCAGGCGGTGGAAATAAAGAAGCCGCTTATGAGCAGATGAGTCTTGTCCAAAAAATTTCTCGTACACTCGGTGATGTTTTCGTTCCGATCATTCCAGTTCTTGTTGCAACAGGTTTATTTATGGGTCTTCGTGGTGCTATGCTTTCGTTAGGTAGCGAATGGGATCCAACATTCTTAATGATGACTCAAGTCTTGACTGATACTGCATTTGCATTCTTGCCGGCTCTTGTCTGTTGGTCAACAATGAATAAGTTCGGCGGCACTCCGGTTATCGGTATCGTTCTTGGTTTAATGCTTGTTTTCCCGGCTCTTCCTAATGCTTACGTCGTTGGTGGTGCAGCTCAAGAATTGGCTGAAAAGGGTCTTACTTGGGTACAGGCTTATGGAATGCCTGGCTTTGAAGGTAAAGTTCCTATTCCTCTTGATCTCGGTTTTGTAACTATTCCGCTTGTCGGTTATCAAGGTTCCGTTCTTCCTGCTCTTGTTCTTGGTATTTTCGCAGCGAAATTACAACATTGGCTTAAAACTTTCATTCCTGATATTATTGATCTTATCGTTACACCGTTCCTTACGTTACTCATTTCAATGATGCTCGGTTTCCTCGTTGTTGGTCCTATTATGCACGGTTTGGAACAAGTCGTTTTCGGCGCGGTTCAAAACTTCTTAGGTATTCCACTGATCGGCGGTCTGATCATCGGCGGTTTGCAACAAGTTATCGTTATTTTTGGTGTTCACCACGTATTCAGTGCTCTTGAAATTTATCTTCTCAGCACACAAGGATCAGATCCATTCAACGCAATTATCACTTGCGCAACGATCGGTCAAGGTGGTGCAGCACTTGCAGTTGCTCTTAAAACTCAAAATGCTAAAAAACGTGCGCTTTATATCTCTTCAGCAGTTCCGGCTTTCTTAGGAATTACTGAACCGGCTATCTTCGGTATCAACCTTCGCTTTATGAAACCGTTTATTTTCGGTTGCTGCGGTGGTGCTGCCGGTGGTGCTGTCTCAAGTATGCTCGGTCTTGCCGGTACTGGTATGGGTATTACCGTTCTGCCAGGTACTTTGCTTTATATGAATGGTCAACTTTTGCAGTACTTCTTAGTCAATGCGATCGGTTTTGCAATCGGTTTCGGCTTGACTTATGTACTTTATAAGGTTGAAGAATAATAAATTTAATTTAGAATTAAGAATGCAGAATGCAGAATTAATTCGTGATTATAAATAAAAAATTATCGCTGAGGTGAAATTTCCTACAGCGATTTTTTTTGTCAATATTTGAATATACGACAATTTGATGATAGGCAGTAGAGGTGATAGCTATCAAAATTAAATTGAAATGAGTTTAGCCAAAAACATTAGTATGAAAAATTTTTAATTCTCTTGACTAAATTTATTCATTGTTATATAACTTATATAAAAATTTTTTTAAAGAGGAGTTTTTTTATTTTGCTTCAGAGAAAAAAATTTTTTCTAAAAAATTCTTGACGTGCAAAGCAATTACTGCGAAAATAAACAGGAGAATAGAAATTTTTGACGAAAGAAAAAATAACAAATTCAACTTTAAAATTGAGGAGGGAAAGCAAATGATAAAGTTGACTAAATTTAATTCTGAAGCACAAAAAAAAGGAGAATTTGTATTAAACGCAGAAATAATAGAAACAATCGAAGAGACACCGGATACAGTGGTAACACTTACAAACGGTAAGAAGCTCATCGTTGACGAGTCAATGGACGAGATCGTTCGTCGAGTGATGAAATATCGTCGTGCTTTAAAACAATTTTAATGGAGGATTTAAGTTATGGCTGAAGAAGAAAAAGATGAGGCTCCGGAACCGAAGAAGAAATCACCTATAGTATTAATCGTCGCTTTAGTGGTAGTTGGTTTATTGCTTGCTACCGGTATTGCATTTTTCGTTTCAAAGATGGCGGTTGAAAGTGCTACAGCAGATTCCGGCGAAACCGGTCGTCACGGCGATCCCGGTGTTTTTATTAAACTTGGTGACGCTAAAGAAGGAATTTTAGTTAATGTTGGTGGTGCTCGCAGTAGTAAATATCTCAAAGCCGGTATCGTTCTTGAAATGAATCCGGGTAAAAAAGATAATTTAACTGAAGCCGGCACTTTAAAGCCTGAAGCTGAAGCAAGAATTATGGATACTACTATGCAATTCCTTCGTGCAACAAAAATTGAAGATTTCGACGCAACCAAACAGGACGATCTTAAAAAACAACTCAAGGATTTGCTTAATTCTACATTAGGTGCAGGCTCCGTTTATGATGTCTATGTAACTAGTTTCTTACTGCAATAATTATTATCAATTATGATGATTTTAAAAATTTCTCAATAAAGGGGGGAGCGTATTGCCGGATGAAGTACTGTCTCAATCTGAGATAGATAAGTTATTGCAAAGCATTAATGAAGGTAGTGTTAATGCGGACGAAATGAAAGGCGATGAAAGTGGTCGAAAGATCAAAGTCTACGACTTCAAACGCCCGGATAAATTTTCTAAAGATCAAATTCGTACGCTTTATATGTTGCACGAAAGTTTTGCAAGACTTTTAAATACATACCTTTCGACACATTTAAGAACAATAGTCAACGTCGATGTCGCTTCCGTCGAACAGCTTACTTATCAAGAATTTGTTCAATCAATGGCGAATCCAAGCGTTATAAGCGTTCTTGGTGTTCCGCCACTCAAGGGCAATATAATTTTAGAAGTCGGCACTGAAATTGCTTTTGCATTTATCGACAGAGTTTTTGGCGGCGATGGTAATACTGCAATGAAAACTCGTGTTTTAACTGAAATTGAAGATGCTGTTATGCGTCGTTTTGTCAATACAGCTATGACACATTTTAAAGAGGCTTGGGCAAATGTCACGATAATGCATCCAACGCTTGAAACTACAGAGTCAAATCCGCAGTTTACACAAATTGTTCCGCCAAGTGATATGGTTGTTATTGTAACTTTACAGATGAAAGTCGGCGAAATTGAAGGTATGATGAATATCTGTATACCTTATTTAGTACTTGAGCCGATAATGTCGAAATTAACAACTACTTTCTGGGTAGCTTCGACAATTTCAAAAGATGAGAGTGAAGATCAAGTTGCATTGATCCAAAGAAAGATCGAAAAAACAAAAGTTCCTTTCGTCGTCGAAGTTGGAGATGTTTATATCACGATACGAGAATTTTTAACTTTAGGTTTTGGTGATGTCCTTCAATTAGAAACTAAAGTTAAAGATGATTTACCTTGTCGAGTTGGTACAAAAGCAAAATTTTATTGCAGACCTGGAACAAGTGGGAAAAAAATGGCAGTTCAAATAACAAGAGTCGTCGAAGAAGATGACGAAGAAGAAGAAGAGATTTAGAAAAGAGGAATGAATGGACGTGCAATTTTTATTCTCAAATATTACGAAAGGAGAAAGCTACGAAGATGAATCAGCAGAGCGTCATAGCATAACACTGTTGACATCTTAACATAGAAAAGTTGACACAATGATTGACTATGTTTTAAGTAGCAAATAAAAATACTTATGAGTGACGATATGATCTCACAAGCTGAGATTGACGCACTGCTAAGTGGTGCAGCTTCGGGCGATAGTTCAGCGGAAGGTGACAGCAATAATGCAGCTACAGAATCTGAAACCGCTGTGGAAGGCGGCGCAGATGCCGGTGGTCCTACTTCAGAAGAAGATCCAAGTTTAGCTCACGTTCTGTCTGATATGGAAAAAGACGCTCTCGGAGAGATCGGTAATATCTCAATGGGCAGTGCGGCGACTACTCTCTCGGTGCTTTTGGGACATAAAGTTTCAATTAATACACCAACGACGACTGTCGCAACGATGAATATTATCAAAGAACATTATCCAATGCCTTATCTTGTTGTCGAAGTTGGATACACTATCGGTATTGATGGTAATAATGTTCTTGCAATTCAAGCGCAAGATGCAGCAATTATCGCTGATTTAATGATGGGTGGCGACGGCACTAATCCTGATCCGGAGATCAGTGAAATTTCAATGAGTGCTGTCGGCGAATCAATGAATCAGATGATGGGCACTGTTGCAACTTCACTTTCAACAATGTTCAACAAGAAGATCGATATTTCACCGCCAAAAGTCAGTTTAGTTGATTTCGGCAGTGAAGAAAAGATCACCGAACTTGCAGGCAGTACTGATCCGATCGTCAGAATTTCATTTAGAATGGAAGTCGACGGACTCATTGATAGTGAAATTATGCAGATTTTGCCTGTGCACGTTGCTAAAGAAATGGTCGAGGCACTTCTCGGCGGAGGCGCATCCGGTGGTGATGAACCAGCTCCAAAACCAGAGACACCGCCACCACCTCAACCGGCTCCACCGCCACAAATGACAGCTGCTCCACCTCCACCACCGCCGCCACCTCAACAACAATATGCAGCTCCACCACCACAACAGCAGTATGCTCCGCCGCCGCAACAATATGCCGCACCACCGCCTGGTTATGGATAT
>JAFUZV010000189.1 GCA_017476425.1 Selenomonadaceae bacterium | reverse complement strand
ATAGCCTGTTTGTTGGTCTTGCCGCTCAACTTCGTTTTGCCTCTCAGCTTTACTAACTATCACGCTGTGCGTGTGCCCCTCTATCTTGGCGTTGTGGTAGACCTGCGGAGGTATGGCGACTTCTTGGCTGCAGCTTACGCTGTCGAGCTGTCTTCCTGATACCTTTACCCGCCGTCTAAAAATTCTCATCACCTCTCATTAACTTTTTTTCTTTATTATACGACGATTTATTTAAAATGCAAGAGTTTTTTTTGCGCCTTTCCTCACCATAGATAAATCTAGGTGCTTTTCGGCGCATTTTCGGTAAAATTCAATGTCAGAGGCGTTTTTATAATAAGTCGTCCAGATCGAAGTGTCGATCAAATTTTCAAAAACGTCCTGCGCAGTGATACCTTTAACAATAATTTCATTCGACGCAAAATTATCAGTCGTGCCGGGCAAATACTCGTGAGGCCAATTAATTTCATTAAGCATAAGATCACTTCTTTCAAAAAAATTTACGATTAAATTTTATCACAATCGAAATTAATAGCAAGTACGCACTTTTTAGGTATTTAGTTACAAAAAGGAAACTATAGAGGTGATAATTTGAAAAATATTTTATCAGTGAAAAATTTATCTGTGAGTTATGGTTATAGTAAAATCGTTGAGGATATTAATTTTGATCTTGAACGTGGTGAAATTTTGGCGATTGTCGGTGAAAGCGGCAGCGGTAAATCAACAATTTTGAATGCGATCGGCGGCATTCTAAATAAAAATTTCAAAATCAGCAGCGGAAAAATTTTTTTCAATGATCAAGATATTACAAACATTAATCAAAATGAACGTCGTAAACTTGCAGGCGAATCGATTGCAATGATCTTTCAAAATTCCGGAGCATCATTTTGTCCAATTCGCACGATCGGCGATCAGATTTTTGAAAGTGTTCTTGCTCATAAAAATTGCACTCACGAAGAATTTTTTTCAAAAGCCGTTGAAATTATGAAAAGTATCAACCTTGACGAATCAGTTTTAAATAAATATCCTTTTGAATTAAGTGGCGGAATGTCTCAACGTGTTGGAATTTTAGCGGCGATGATTTTAAAGCCTCAATTATTGCTTGCTGATGAGCCGACTAGCGCACTTGATACCGTTACACAATTTAACGTCGTCAATGAACTTTTAAAACTTCGTGATCAATTCAAAATATCGATCGTCATTGTGACGCATAATTTGAATTTAGCAAAATACATTTCGGATAAAATATTTGTGATGAGTGAGGAATTTAATGAGCAGAATTTTAGAAGTCAAGCATCTTAAAAAAAATTTTGGTGAGAAAAAAGTTCTCGACGATATAAATTTTTCGCTTAATGTTGGTGAATGTCTTGGGATTGTTGGTCGCAGCGGCTGCGGTAAATCGACGCTTGCAAGAGTCATTTCAAGATTTATCGACGTTGACAGCGGTGAAATTATTTTTGACGATGAAGAAATTACAAATTCAAAAAATCTTCGTGAAGTCTATCAAAAAATGCAAATGATCTTTCAAATGCCTGAAGATTCATTTAATCCACGTCATACACTCGGCTGGAGTATCGGTGAGCCGTTGAGAAATAATAATTTTGATAACGTTGACGATAGAATAAAAAATTTGCTCGTTGAAGTTGGATTGACTGAAGAATTTGCAAAACGTTATCCTCACGAAGTCAGCGGCGGTCAATGTCAACGTGCGGCGATCGCAAGATCGATCGCTTTATCACCGAAATTATTGATCTGCGATGAGGCAACAAGCGCATTAGATATTACAGTGCAATCTCAAATTATAAAGTTGCTTCGAAAATTTTGCACAGAAAAAAAAATCGCTATGCTATTTATAACACACGATTTAACGATTTTAAAACAAATTGCCGATCGAGTTATGGTAATGCACGACGGAAAATTTATCGAAGAAGGCACGCCGAACGAAGTCATTAACAATTCAAAATCAGAATTTACGATAGAATTAATGAAAGCAAATTTTTTTAATAGTGAGGTAACAGAATGAAATTAGCTTATCAAAAACAAAATTTTAAGTCAAGTGAAATGATCGAAAGTAGAATTGAAAACTATTGGAACAAGCGCAGTGCAGATTTTAGTCGAGTACGTAGAATTGAACTTAGCGGCGCAAATGGTGAGGCGTGGTTGTCACTCATTCAAAAGCACTTGCCTAATCAAAAGCCGCTGAAAATTTTAGACGTTGGAACCGGCGCAGGTTTTTTTGCGATCTTACTTGCTAATTGTGGTCATAAAGTTACCGGGATCGATATGTCGCCGAAAATGATCCACGAATCAAAGAAGAATATGTTTGAATTTGGTTGCAGAGCTGAATTTAAATTGATGAATGCACAAGAATTAATTTTTGATGATGAAACTTTTGACGTTGTTATCAGTCGAAATTTGACGTGGACATTGCCGGACGTTATGCAGGCTTATCAAGAATGGCACAGAGTTTTAAAAGTTGGCGGCGTGTTGATAAATTTTGATTCTGATTATGGTGACAAAAATTTTTTGAATGAAGAAACTTGTTCAAAAGCTCAAGTTGTTGATGAAATGTTGATCGAATGCAACGCGATCAAAGACGAATTGAAAATTAGTTCTCATCGTCGTCCTAGTTGGGATATTGAATTTCTGCAAAAGTTAAATTTTGAAATTAATTTTGATAAAGATATTTCGCCGATCGTTCATCAAGATAAAATTGATTATGATTCAGTGCCGTTATTTGGAATTTATGCAAAGAAATTAAGGTGATTGAATGAAAAATCTTGTGAATTACTTTAGCTGGAATTATTTTTCAAAACTCAATCACAACGAAAATATTTTTTATTCGCCGCTCGGAATTGTTACGGCACTAAGTATTATTGCTAACGGTGCAAGTGGTAACACTCAATCAAATATATTGCAAGCGTTGAGAGTGAATAACATTGAAGGCTTGAATATGGCTTTTGAAAATTTTCTTCGTGATATTAGAATTAATTATCGTGATGGGAAAAAATTTTTTCCGTCAAATTTAATAACCATTGCTCAAGATTTTGTTACAGCTCCACTTAATGCAGAGTTTAAAAATATCGTTGAAGGTGTTTATAATTCTGACATTCGATCGGCGGACTTCAAAAATAATCTTGAGATCGTGAGACAAAAAATTTCTGAATGGATAGATGAGAAGACGGAACATTTTATAACAAATTACAATTCTCAAGTGACGATTGATACTTTAATGAATTTACTCAACGTTGTTTATTTTAAAGGCGATTGGGATAAACCATTTAATGCAAATGATACTCACGAGGAAAATTTTCATAATGTCGACAAGTCAAAATGCAAAGTTGAAATGATGAGCAAAAAATTTTCTGATTTAAGATACTTCACTGACAAGAATTATAAAGCTGTTGAATTACCTTACAAAAAAAATTTCGGTCAAACGATCGCTGCAATGTATTTGATAATTTCCGAAAAAGAATTTACGATCGACAGCTGGATTAATGAATCGATTGACTACAAAGAAAATTTTCTGCGATCTTTGATGAGTGCTGATTTCAAAGAAGTTAAATTGAAGATGCCGAAATTCAATCTTGACATTGAAAATCGTATCAAAGAAATTTTGATCGCAATGGGTATCGATAAAATTTTTAATGAAGATGCAAATTTTTCAAATATGATCTATAATTTACATTTGAAGATCGATGAAATAAATCACCGTGCTAAGATCAAAATTGATGAGACTGGCACTGAAGCCGCCGCTGTAACTGAATCTATAATGTTGCTTGCAATGCCGCCGCAGTTTAGCGATGTCAAAGAATTTTATATTGATCGTCCGTTTGCATTTGTGATTAGAGATATTAACAGCGGCGTTGATCTATTCGTCGGAGTCGTTAATAATTTGTCTAAAGGTGATAGAAGTGGAAACATTATTAAAAGTTGGATTGAAAAATTTTTCTGAAGCGCAGTCAACAGAAGAGACAACTGCACTTGCGATTAAAAGCGGCTCTTTGAAAGTACTTGCAACGCCTGTAATGATCGCTTTAATGGAACAAGCTGCCGCTGAACTCGTTGAAAGAAATGTATCTGATGATTTAACTTCAGTTGGTACGGCGATCAATATCAATCATAATTCACCAACGCCGATCGGTTTAAAGATTCGTGCTGAGGCAATGATCACGAAGATCGACGGAAGAAAAATTTCTTTTGAGATAACAGCGTTTGATGAAGTTGGTGAGATCGGTCGCGGCACTCACGAAAGATTTATAGTCAACAAAGATAAATTTCAATCAAAAGCAGACAGTAAATTAAAATAGACTCAAAAAAATAAAGCCTTCTTATGTAAAATTTTTCTACACAAGAAGGTTATTTATTTACATTTTAAATTTTGAGTTGAAATTATTTTATGATTCAACAGCAGACAACTCGATCAAGTAACGACCAACAGCATCTTTCCAATTAGGTAGACGATCAAAACCTGCATTATCGAGGCTCTTTTTACTAAGACGAGAATTTTTTGGGCGATTTGCACGCGTTGGATATTCACTTGAAGGCACAGGAACAACTTCAGTATTAGCACCGGATTGACGGAAAATTTCAGTAGCAAATTCAGCCCAAGAACAATAACCCTCATTCGTTGCGTGATAAATTCCAAATTTATCAGTCTGAACCATATCAGCAAGCAATTTAGCAAGATCAGCGGTGAAAGTCGGCGAGCCGATCTGATCATTAACGACATTTAATTTATCCTTCGTCTTACTCAATCTCAACATAGTTTTGACAAAATTTTTTCCATTGATACCAAAAACCCAAGAAATTCTCACGATAAAATATTTTTCAAGTGTCTTGATAACTGCCTCTTCACCGGCAAGTTTTGATCGACCATAAACATTAGTTGGAGCTTTAGGATCATTAACTTCATAAGGTTTATTTCCATCGCCCGGAAAAACATAATCTGTGCTGATATAAATCATCTTTGCATTAATATCTTTGCAGACTTTAGCGATCGACTCTGTAGCATAAGCATTAACTTGCATTGCAAGATCAGTTTCATCTTCTGCCTTATCAACAGCAGTATAAGCCGCACAATGAATAACAGCGTCCGGCTTGTGATCGGCAATAAAATTTATCATATGAGTTTCATCAGTTAGATCAAAATCTTTTCTCGCCGTGCCGACGACTTCAATATTTCTGCTGTGTAATTCATTCAAAACGTCAAAACCAAGTTGCCCGGTAATTCCTGTGACTAAAACTTTCAATTATTTCACCATACTTTCAATTTATATTTAAGTTATTATAACAAAATTACTTTTCAAAGTAAATAAAAAAGCCGTCTTTAAATCAATGACTTTAAAAACGGCTATTATTAATCAGAAATCTTACTTATCCAAAAATTTTTTTAAAAGCTGTGAAATTCTGATTACCTCGACCAGGTGGACAATAAATCGCAAAAGCTATTTCGTTGAAATAATTTTTGAATTGTGGAATTACTTCAGCATAAGCCTTTGCAACGATTGACGGATCATTTTGAAACGCACCACAACCGAACGCTCCGAGAATCAGAATATCAACACTATTAACAGCGGCAACAGATAAAATTTGTTTAGCGCGGCTAACGTGAAGATCAAATAGCTCATCGTTAGAAACGTAAATATATTTATCATTGCCGGGATTCATCTTGTTATTAGGATTAAATCTCAAATTCGGTGCGGCACAAGTTATCACGTCGACTTTAATCCATTTTTCCTGCGGCAAGCGTTGAGGGTTATCAGTATCACTTTTGATCACTAAAATATCCGGCGTGTAAATGCAAGAATCAGTATATCGAATATCGTGACGTTGACGGTGAAATTCATAATACTTCTTCCAGAGATTTTCATTTGCAAGCGATGGATAAAGTGTCGAACAACGACAAAGAGATTCTTCTTGTGCATGACTACCAAGTTTAACACCGCCGCCGGGATTCGTCGCTGATGCAAAATTCAAAACGGCGATCTTTTGATCAGAAAATTTTTTGTGATAATATTGCGCCGTTTCAAAAGTACGATACTTGCCAACGCTGATAACTGCCTCAACGCCTTTTGAGTCCGGCAAGTTAATTTCTTCACCTTCCATATAAACTTTTGTCTTGCTGATCGTCTCTTCGATCGATTTTTTCAGTGTCTCATCACTCTCATAAAAATTTTCTGTGTCCTCGAAGACTTCAATTAATTCCTTTTTTGAAACATACATAATCATAACCTCCAATCATTTTTTTAATTATATCATAAGCTATGAGCAAAAAAATTTACATTTAAGTTTAAAATCAATTTTATAAATTCTTTGTCGAAAATATCTATTGCTAGACAAAATTTTTTTGGTGTGATATATTTATCATACGTTGAAAAATATTTTTCACGTGTATTGAAAAGCCATCAAAAGTTTTGTTTGGCAATTTTTTTAGGAGGCTAAATTTTAATGAGCAAACAATTAGTTGACACGAGAAATCTTTGCTTGATGACTGGCAACGCTAATCCTGAGCTTGCAAAAAAGATCAGCGAACATATTGAGGTTGATCTTTGCAATATGATCGTCAGCCGCTTTAATAACGGTGAAACGCAAGTTATGATTAGTGAAAGTATTCGCGGCAAAGATATTTTCATCATTCAGCCAACATCGCAGCCGGTCAACGATAATTTAATGGAACTTTTAATTATGGCGGATGCTTGCAAACGTGCGTCAGCTCATTCAATTACTGCAGTTGTTCCATATTATGCTTATGCTCGACAAGATCGCAAAACTCGTGGTCGTGAGCCGATCAGCGCAAAACTCGTAGCAAATTTAATGGCGGCGGCAGGTATGACACGTGTTGTTACTGTCGATCTTCACGCCGGACAAATTCAAGGCTTTTTTGATATTCCTGTTGATCATCTTGCCGCTGCGCCGGTTATTGCAAGTTATCTCAATCAGCAGAAGTACGAAAATGAAATTGTTGTTGTCTCACCGGATTTAGGCGGCGTTACTCGTGCTCGTAAACTCGCTGATTATCTCAATTCTTCAATCGCAATTATTGAAAAGCGTCGTCCTCGTCCGGGTGAAGCTGAAGTTATGAGTATTATCGGCAGTGTTGACGGTAAAACGGCGATTATGATTGATGATATTGTTGATACTGCCGGATCACTTTGTGAAGGCGCAAAAGCACTTCATAAACTCGGCGCAAAAAAAATTCTTGCGGCTTGTTCTCACGCTGTTTTGACTGATCCTGCGGTTGAAAGAATCAATAACTCTTTCATTGATCAACTTGTTGTAACTGATACAATTCCATTGCCGCCGGAAAAACAGTCACCAAAAATCAAAGTTTTAACTATGGCACCTTCAATCGGTGATGTTATTTTGCATATTCAATCTAGGAGATCGGTGAGTCAGCTTTTTAGGGATTAATTGAATGGTAAAAACAGAAATAGCAAATAGAACTTTTCAATGGGACGAAAATAAAGCACGTAAAAATCTTCATAAGCACGGTATAAGTTTTGAGCAAGCCGCTTTGGTCTTTGAAGATGAAAATCGTACTGATGATTATGATTTAAAACATAGTGAAGAAGAAGATCGTTGGAAAACAATAGGAATAGTTAATGATGTTTTAACTGTTGTTTATACTGAACGTGGTGAAGATATTAGGTTAATTTCAGCTTGGGTTGCTGACGAAAATGATAGGAGGAGGTATTATGAAGACAAACTTTGATGATACTAAAACAGCAGCCGATCAATTAAATGATATGAGAGAAGCTGCTAAACGTCCTAGAATTTATGATGAGGATAGTCCGCCAACTACGAAAGAAACTCTTGAGTGGTGTCTCTATATGCAGAAGAAATATAAAACACGTCGAATTTCAAAAGAACTTATCGAACAGGACAAAAAAAAAATGACACCTCAACAGCGTGCAGCTTATGACTACAGTTTAGCAAAAGATATTTATATTTGGGAATTACTTAAAAAGTATGGCGATATGACACCTGAGCAGCTTGAACAATGTATGAACGAACATCCATATTACGAATATTATTCTCAAGAAGAAATTGATCGCCGTGAACGTGCTAAATCAGCGGCAGCAAATACTCAAGCAGTAACGGCGAATGGTTAAAATTATTATCGAAAGGTTGATTAAATGTCAAAAGAAACATTAGAATTTCAAGCCGAAACTAAACGACTTCTTGATCTCGTGATCAATTCAATTTATACGAACAAAGAAATCTTTCTGCGTGAATTAATCAGCAATGCCTCAGACGCGATAGATAAATTGCATTTTGAATCATTGACGAATCAAGATATTTTAGAAAACAATTCTGAATACGAAATAATCATTTTGCCAGATAAGGACACAAAGTCGATCACTATAAGCGATAACGGAATAGGAATGACACGAGAAGAAGTCATTAGTAATATCGGAACGATCGCAAAGAGTGGCACGAAAGCCTTTTTAGAGCAACTCAAAGATAACGGCGAAACGACGGAAGAATTGATCGGACAATTCGGAGTAGGCTTTTACTCTGCGTTTATCGTTGCTGATAAAGTAACGCTTGTAACTCGTAAAGCCGGACAGACTTCAGCAGTAAAATGGGAATCAGACGGCACAGGTGAATTTACTATTGAAGACTTTGACAAAGAATCACGTGGAACAACGATCGTTTTACATCTCAAAAAAGAATTTACAGAAGGCGAAGATAATTTTACTGATACAAGAACGATCGAACGACTCATTAAAAAGTATTCTGATTATATTCGCTATCCGATCAAGATGAATTTTGAAGTCACTGATAAAGAAGACGAATCGAAAAAGACGATCGAAGTGAGAACGATCAATTCAATGCAACCGCTTTGGACTCGATCGAAGAATGATATTAAGACTGAAGAGTATAACGATTTTTTCAAACATCAATTTCACGAATGGGAAGAGCCGCTTGAGATATATCACACGAAAGCCGAAGGAACATTTGAATACACAGCGTTACTTTGCATTCCGAAAAAAGCACCGCTTGATCTTTACTATTCAAACTTTGAACCGGGTTTGCAACTCTATTCACGTCACGTCTTTATAATGGACAAGTGCAAAGACTTTTTGCCGGACTATTTAAGATTTATCAAAGGTTTAGTTGATTCACCGGATCTGCCGTTAAATATCTCTCGTGAACTCTTGCAACAAAGTCGAGAAGTCAGAAAGATCGGCAAGTCGTTAGAGAAAAATATTTTAAAGCAGCTTGCAAAAATGTTGAAAGATGATCGATCGAAGTATGAACAATTTTGGAATGAGTATGGAAAATCATTTAAGATCGGAATATATAACGATGCATTCACAGGACAAACGGCGAATGACTTAAAAGATTTGTTAATCTTTCAAACGTCTCACGAAAATAAATTTGCAACGCTTGCTGAATACTTCGGACGAATGAAAGCCGATCAAGATAAAATTTATTACGCAGCGGCTAAAGATATCAAAACGATCGAAAAACTTCCACAAATGGAACTGTTGAAAGATCGCGGAATCGAAGTTGTTTATTTATTTGATCCTGTTGATGAATTTACTCTTGAAGCTCTTCACGAATACGACGGCAAACATTTTCAATCAATCAGCCGAGAAGATTTTAAACTTGATGACGAAGAGTCTAAGACAGCACAAAAACAGATCGACGATCTCACAAAAGACAATGAATCGTTATTGAAGGACGTTAAAGAATCACTCAAGGGCAAAGTTGACGACGTAAAATTAACTTCGCAACTCAAAAGCGGAGCTGTCTGCTTAGTGACCGGTGCTAATGGTCCTTCGTTGACGATGGAAAAAACATTTGAAGCAATGAATAATCCATTCTTCAAAGCGTCGAAAATTTTAGAGATCAATCCTAATCACGCACTTTTTAATAAGTTAAAAGAATCACAAGGCAAAGATAATTTTAATGACTTCTGCGATCTGATGTATTGTCAAGCGTTGTTGATTGAAGGAATTATGCCGGATAATCACGTTGAACTTGCAAACAAAATCGCTGAGTTAATGACGAATTAAGAATTATAATTTTTAATTCTACATTCTTAATTCTGCATTCTGCATTAAATTGGAGGTGATCATTTGAAAAAATATTTAGCGGCTATCTTTGATATGGACGGCACATTGATCAATTCGCTTGATGATCTTGCTGATAGTGTAAATGAGACTATGGATTATTATAATTTTCCTAATCATTCACTTGAAGAGTATAGATATTTCGTCGGCAACGGCGCAAAAAAATTAATTAGGCGTAGCGTTCCGAGTGAAAAGACTGACGACGAAAATTTTATTAGTGAAGTGCTTGCTTATTATGATAATTGTTATAGAAAACGTTTAACGAATAAGACTCAACCTTATGACGGAATTGTTGAGGCATTGAATAAATTGAAGGCGTTAAACATTCCGATCGGTGTTTGCACTAATAAACAACAATTCGCCGCTGATGAGATCGTTGAAAAAATGTTTCCTGCAAAAATTTTTGATGCAGTAATAGGTGATCAAAAAGGTCTTCCACGCAAGCCTGATCCTAAAAAAGTTTTAATGATCGCTGAACAATTTAAAATTGATCCTTCAAATGTTGCTTATTTCGGTGATACTTCTGTTGATATGGAAACTGCACATAACGCAGGATTTTTCAGCGTCGGAGTTACTTGGGGATTTCGTCCGAAAAGTGAACTTATTGAAAGTGGCGCAGAATTTTTGATTGATCACCCGAAAGAAATTTTGCAACTTTTTAGAGCGTATTGAATAACTTTTGATTTTCAAAGCATAATAAAAACCTTCTGAAGTTTAAATGATTTACAACAGAAGGTTTTATTTTTATTATGCACCAAGTGTATTAACTTTCTTAGCAAGTTTTGATTTCTTTCTTGCAGCGGCGTTTTTATGAATTGTATTGCTTGCAACAGCTTTATCATAAGCCTTAACTGCGAGTGGAAGAAGATTTTTTGCTTCAGCAGCATCGTTATTTGCAATAGCCGCAAGAACTTTTTTCTGAGCCTTTTTAATATTTGCTTTCGCTAAAAGATTTCTTGCACGACGCTTTTGATCTTTTCTAATACTCTTTTTGGATGATCTAATATTTGGCAAAATTACACCTCCGAATTTCAAAAATTTTAAAGCGTAAGCAGTCTAGCACAATATTAAAAAAAATGCAAGTAAAATTTTTAAATATTTTTTGAAGGTTTAAAGTTGAACAATTTCATTCGTGAATATTATAGAAAAGAATTTCAACAGATCAAAATCACGCTATCACAAATTGTTGGATTTTTAAATGATAATTTTTCAGATATGTTGCCGATTATGTAAAGTGATGTTATACTTATAAAATAAGTGGTAATCATATTAGCGTGAAAACTTTATGAATAAAAATTTTTCGGATATAAAATCAACTTAATTCAATCGTTGAAGATCATTTTAATATGGAGGTATAATTTTTATGTCAATTAATGAAGACATTCATAAATTTGCTTTGAAATATTATAATATGTATACGAATCCGAACGCTAAAGAAGAAGATTTTTTTGACGGTAGAAAGTTCATTGATGAATGCTTAGAATTGAATTTTAAAATGGATTGTGGAGAAAGTTTTATTGAAAAGTATTCTGCCGAGATTTTTAATGAAGTTGAAGAATTTGAAAAGATCATTGAAGAGATCGCCGACATAAAATTACTTGGTTCAGCAATTTTTTCTAAATGGAGATATGTCACTCACTGGTCATATAACGAATCTTTGCTTGACGAAAACAATCGACGTTGGTTTATTCTTGCGTTTAATCGTCTTGCAGAGCTTACGGCTTAAAAAAATATTTTAGGAGACGTTCAATCTTGTATAAAAATTTAGTTACATTAACATTAATGATTTTGGTTGTTACAATGATCTTTACAGGCTGTGGAAATTCTTATAAACATATCAGTCAAGAAGAAGCAAGGAAAATGATGCAGACTGAACAAAATTATTTGATCGTCGACGTGAGAACTAAAGAAGAATACAATAAAAAACATATTCCGGGCGCAGTGGTAGTTCCGATCGCTGATATTCGAGATGGTAAACTAGATTCTTTGCCAGATAAAAATCAAAAACTTTTTGTGTATTGTTGGACTGGTCGACGTGCTGAAGACGCTTCGGAACTTCTTTCAAGTCGCGGCTATCAAAATGTTTATGAGATCGGCGGACTTGTAGATTGGACAGGTGAAATTGAAGGTGAAGAAGTCAATTAAAAAAGTTTTCACAAAAAAAGATGCGTCTTTCAACGCACCGAAAATATTTTTAAAAAGATTTTGTTATTAATTCACATTCAAGTGATGATGATCTTTAGACATACGAGTTTTAATACAGAGAACTAGACAGAAGATCGCAAATGCTAAACCTGCAGGATAAGTGATCGTCGTTGGAAGTTGTAAGCCTTCTTTAGCTTGCAAAATATAAGTAAAGGTAACGATCGACATAAAAACCGCCGGGATCATTGCGATCAAATACGATTTTGAATTAGGTTTAGCATTGTAAAGATAAACTGTACCAGTCCAAAGAATGATCATAGCAAGCGTTTGATTAAGCCAGGAAAAATATCGCCAGATGATCGAAAAATCGATCTGAGTTAAAATAACTGCGATCGCGATAATCGGAATGGCAAGAGTCAAACGCCTTTTTGTTGTGTCTTGAGAAAGTTTAAACCAATCAGAAATGATCAAGCGGCTTGCTCTTAACGCAGTATCGCCGGAAGTGATAGGACAAGCAACAACGCCTAACATTGCAAGCGTTGCACCAAGTCCGCTACCCATAAAGCCAACACAAATTTCATAAACTGCGCCACCAGGTCCGGCTGATTTTAATGCTGCATCAAGTCCGCCGGTTGATTCGTAAAATGTTACACCGGCAGCAGCCCAAATCAAAGCGATCATACCTTCCATAACCATTGCGCCATAAAAGACAGGTCGTCCGAGTCGTTCACTTTTGAGACAACGCGCCATCAAAGGTGACTGCGTTGAATGAAAGCCGCTGATCGCTCCACAAGCAACCGTTATAAACATCAAAGGCCAGATCGGTAATTGTTCAGACGGCGGTGCAGGATACAAATTTGCAAATTGCATTTCCGGCATCGTATGACCGCCAACACCGAAAAGCATACCGAGCATTATTCCGAACGCCATAATTATCAAGCAGATGCCAAAAATAGGATACAAGCGAGCGATAACCGTATCGATCGGTAAAAGTGTTGCTAAAAAGTAGTAAAAAGCGATCACTGCAAGCCAAGTTGTTACAGGCATTGCAGTAAGTTTTGCGATCAACATTGCCGGGCCTGTCATAAAGACTGCACCGACTAAGATCATTAATACAACGGTGAAGACACGCATTATTGAAAGCATTGTTTCACCAAGCTGCATACCGACGATCTCTGAAATACTTTTACCGCCTTCACGAATTGAGATCATACCGGATAAATAATCGTGAACTGCACCGGCAAAAATCGTTCCGAGAACAATCCATAAATAAACTGTTGGACCCCAAAGCGCACCGCCGAGTGCTCCGAAGATCGGACCGAGTCCTGCAATATTAAGAAGTTGAATCAAAAAAACTTTCCACGTTGGCAACGGAATAAAATCAACGCCATCAGTTTTAGTAAGCGCAGGCGTTAGATTATCTGTCGGCGCAAGGATACTATCAACAAATTTTCCGTAGATGAGATAACCAACGATCAACGCGCCTAAAGCAATCAAAAATGTTATCACGTTAAACCCTTCTTTGAATATTAATTTTAATCATAAAATAATTATTATTGTCTTTTCAATGATAAAAAAAATTTTGAATTTCCATAGTCTTATCACCTTAAAAAAATTATTCCATTAAAATGTTAGTTATATTATACCTAATTAAAAAATCTGTCAATAAAAAAAGAAGTCGCCACAACTTGTGACAACTTCAAAATATTTATTTCGTTATCGCCTAAGCGATCAAAAATTTTCTTGAATTATTTCTTATATTTCTCATTCCAAACTTTAACAGTCTCTTCAGCGTGACCATTGCAGCCGAGAACATTCTTAATTTTGTGAGCAACCATATCTTTAACAGCCTGACGAGCTGGTTTAAGATATTGACGCGGATCGAAATGATCCGGATGCTCTGCAAAGTATTTACGAATGTTACCGGTCATTGCAAGACGAATATCAGAATCAATGTTGATCTTGCAGACTGCGAGAGTTGCAGCTTTACGAAGTTGTTCTTCAGGAATACCAACAGCATCCGGCATCTTGCCGCCGTACTGATTGACCATCTTAACAAATTCTTGAGGAACTGAAGAAGAACCATGAAGAACGATCGGGAAACCAGGAATATTTTTCATGCAGGCTTCAAGAACTTCAAATTTAAGTGGTGGAGGAACGAGAATGCCTTCAGCGTTACGAGTGCACTGTTCCGGAGTGAACTTATAAGCACCGTGTGAAGTACCGATAGCAATAGCAAGTGAATCGCAACCGGTCTTTTTAACGAAGTCTTCAACTTCTTCAGGTTTTGTATAGGCTTCTGCGCCGTGTTCAACCTGTACTTCATCTTCGATACCTGCGAGAGTTCCGAGCTCAGCCTCAACAGTTACGTCATATTTATGAGCGTATTCAACAACTTTACTGGTGAGTTCAACATTCTCTTCATAAGGTTTAGAAGATGCATCGATCATAACAGAGGTAAATCCGCCGTCGATACAGTCTTTACAGAGTTCAAAAGTATCGCCATGATCGAGATGCAAAGCGATTGGAATATCTGGATTTTCTTTTACAGCAGCTTCAACCAACTTAACAAGATAAGTGTGGTTAGCATAAGCACGAGCACCTTTTGAAACTTGAAGAATAACAGGAGCTTTAAGTTCGCCTGCAGCTTCAGTGATACCTTGAACGATTTCCATATTGTTGACATTGAAAGCACCGATAGCATAGCCACCATTATAAGCCTTGTCGAACATTGCTTTTGTGTTCATTAACGGCATGAATCATACCTCCCAAAATATTAACATTATTGATTTTGTGGGATTTTTCAACCCCAACGCCTTAACTGAATTTAGTATAGCATAAGATTAAAAAATTGCAATAGCTTAATTTAAAATTTTCTAAAAATTTTTTAATATTGTTCAAAGAAATTTATTAAATCGTTGCAAGTGCGGCAACTCTATCGCCTTCATTAGTTCTGATAATTTTAACTCCTTGAGTATTGCGACCTATAACTGAAATATCAGAAACATCAGTGCGAATTACAATGCCTTCAGTTGTTATCAGCATAAGTTCTTGATTTTCATTAACAACTTTTAAGCCGACAACGTCACCGGTTTTATCAGTAACTTTAGTATTAATTACACCGATACCGCCGCGAGATTGAGGTCTAAATTCTTCGGTTGATGTTCTCTTGCCATAACCTTCAGCCGTTACGCTTAAAACTTCAGCATTCTTTCTGAGTTTGTCCATACCGATAACATAATCGCCTTTACGAAGTTTAATACCTTTAACGCCGTGCGCCGCACGACCCATTGATCTAACTTCTTCTTCATCAAACGCTATCGTCATACCCATTCTTGTACCGATAATTACAAAACGTTCACCTTCAGTAAATTTAACGCCGATCAATTCATCATTCTTATCAAGTTTTATTGCTGCGATACCTTTTTTGGTAATTGATTTAAATTCGCTGAGTTGAGTTTTCTTAACTATTCCGTGTTTCGTTGCCATAAAAAGATATTTATTTGGATCAAATGACTTAATCGGAATTGCCGCTGTTATGATCTCATTACTCTCCATTTGAAGAAGATTAATTATATTTGTGCCGCGAGCTTGACGACCGGATTCAGTAATATCATAAGCCTTGACATAGAAGACACGACCTTTATTTGTGAAAAGTAGTATCGTTGTATGTGTCGACGTTATGATCAAATGTTCAACATAATCTTCTTCTTTAGTGCCCATTCCGGTTATACCTTTACCGCCACGTTTTTGACGCTTATAAGTATCAAGTGAAAGTCTCTTAATATAACCGCCGTGTGTGATCGTAACGACAACTTCGGTATCGTCCATTAAATCTTCAATCTTGAAATCAGTCGGAGTTTCATAAGTGATCTTTGTTCGACGTTCATCAGCAAATTTTTCTTTGACGCTTAAAAGTTCCGTTTTGATAATTTCCAAAACTTTATTTTCATCAGCAAGAATAAATTTAAAAATTTCGATCGCCTTCAAAGTCTCTTTATAATCGCTTTCGATCTTGTCACGTTCTAAACTCGTCAACTTCTGAAGTCTAAGATCAAGAATTGCTTGTGATTGTTGTTGAGATAAATTGAGTTTATTGATCAACGTATCACGAGCATCATTAACTGAATTTGCACTGCGAATTATTTTTATAACTTCGTCAAGATTTTCAAGTGCTTTGGTCAAGCCTTCAAGGATATGTGCACGAGCTTGAGCCTTTGCAAGATCAAATTTCGTTCGACGTGTAATAACTTCTTCTTGATGGTGAATGTAATGCACTAAAAATTCTTTTAAATTCATTACTTTAGGTTTACCGTCGACAAGTGCAAGCATTATCACGCCAAAACTTTCCTGCAATGAAGTATGTTTCAAAAGAAGATTTAATACAACAGTCGGATTAGCATCACGACGAAGATCGATCGCTATTCTCATTCCTTCACGATCTGATTCATCTCTTAAATCAGTTATACCTTCGATCGTCTTATCACGAACAAGATCAGCAATTCTTTCAACTAATCTTGACTTGTTAACTTGATAAGGTAATTCAGTAACAACAATTCTAGATTTACCATTTTGAATTTTTTCAACGTTAGTAACTGCACGCATTTTAATTGATCCGCGTCCGGTATTATAAGCGTCGATAATTCCTTCATCGCCCATAATCTGCGCACGAGTCGGAAAATCCGGACCTTTGATCACCGTCATTAATTCAGCGATCGAAGTATCAGGATTATCAATCAGCATTAATGTTCCGTCGATAATTTCACCTAAATTGTGCGGCGGAATATTCGTAGCCATACCAACAGCGATACCGGAAGTTCCATTTACAAGAAGTTGAGGAAATTTTGCCGGTAATACTGCCGGTTCTTTTAAACTCTCATCATAATTCGGAATAAAATCAACCGTTTCACGATCAATATCTTGCAACATTAATTCAGCGATCCGGCTCATTCTAACTTCGGTATAACGCATAGCAGCAGCACTATCACCATCAATCGATCCAAAATTGCCGTGACCGTCTGCAAGTTGATAACGCATTGAAAAATCTTGTGCCATTCTGACGATAGCATCATAAACTGAAGAATCGCCGTGAGGATGATATTTACCTAAAACTTCACCGACGATACGAGCAGATTTTTTATATGGTTTCGTCGAAGTCATTCCGGCTTCAGCCATTGCATAAAGTATTCGACGATGAACAGGCTTTAAACCGTCACGGACATCAGGAATTGCTCTTGAGACTATAACACTCATTGCATAGTCTATGTAAGAAAATTTCATTTCGTTTTCAAGTTTTACAGGGACAATTTTTCCTTGATTAAAATCTAATTCCACATTAACACCTCTAAAAAATATTTATATAATATAGTCATAGTACTTGAAAATTTAATCACATAAAAAAAGTTTTGTCAATCGTTTTATCGTTGAGGCTGCAATTCATAAATCATTTTCATAGCGGCGGCACAAAGTTTATAAGGATCATGACGACCTGCGTCCGTTTCACTGATCAGATCAGCTTTGACAAGTCCCATACCTAAAGCATTAATTTTATCTTCGTCGACAATAACAGGCTTTGCATTAAGTTCCTTGCACATTTCATCACTAATCGGCGCAGAATTTACCAAAACATAATCAATAACACCGCGACCGGCGTGATCTAAAATTGCTTTAGCGTGCATTGAAGCAGTATAATTATCAGTTTCGCCGGGTTGAGTCATAACATTGCAAATATAAATTTTTATCGCTTTACTCTTCTTTAAAGCCTGTGCAACACCTTCAACAAGAAGATTAGGCATAATGCTTGTATAGAGACTGCCGGGACCTAAAATGATCGCGTCTGCTGATTCGATCGCATCAAGTGCCGCAGGTACTGCAGGAACTTTTTTTGGAAATAATCGAACGCGTTTAATTTTTTTATGAGCCTCCGGGATTTGTGATTCACCTTCAACGATTGTTCCGTCTTCCATTATTGCATCAAGTCTTACATATTCTTTTGACGCAGGCAAAACACGACCTTTGACGGCTAAAACTTTCGACGATTCTTGCAAAGCTGTTTCCATATCGCCTGTAACTTCATTCATTGCGGCAATAAATAAATTTCCAAAACTATGACCGGCTAAAGCTGTATCACCTTCAAATCGATATTGAAAAAGTTTCTCCATAAGCGGCTCCGTGTCTGCTAATGCTACTAAACAATTTCGCAGATCGCCCGGCGGAATAATTCCAAGTTCTTCACGAAGTCGACCGGATGAACCGCCGTCATCAGCAACAGTTACAACCGCTGAAACATTACTGGTTGAGGCTTTGATACCACGCAATAAGACGCTTAAACCGTGACCGCCGCCAATAACTGTTACTGCAGGACCTCGACCTAATTTGCGCTTTTCATAGATAACGTCAACAAGACGATCAGAAGATTCCGGCATTAACACAACGATAATTGATCTGATAATTTGCCTCGTTGCAAGCATCATACAAGCTGATCCGATTATCGAAATAAAAATCCCGATCAACGCCGTGAATATATAATTGTAACTTCCGAGCGTCAAATAAACCATTCTAAAAATTTCTTCTTCGATCTTGTCAAGATATTTATAATTGAAGATTAACGCCATACCGAGACTGATCATCAAAACGCCGACTGCAAAGAGTAATAGCCAGCGTTTCATTTTCATACCGGGATAAAGCCACTTCAAAAGATGTAGCAATGCAAATCGCTTCTTTCTTTGATTTAATCAAGAATGCAGAATTAATAATTAAAAAATCATTCTACATTCTGCATTTTACATTCTGCATTAACTTTCAACGTGTTCCCAAACGTCATTTTTCATAAGATCACGATGTTCAAGATTGACTGAATAACCTTTTTTCTTGAGAAAATCGAAAATATATTTTGCAATGAAAACCGATCTATGCATTCCACCGGTACAGCCGATCGCTATGACAAGTTGACTTTTACCTTCTTTGACGTATTGAGGCACAAGGAATTCCATTAACGAAAGTAAACGCTTTTCAAATTCTTGAGTGATCGACTTTGAATGAATGTATTCAGCAACTTCAGGCACTGCGCCGCTTTTATGTTTAAGCGAATCAATATAAAACGGATTCGGCAAAAATCGCACGTCAAGAACCATATCAGCGTCAAGCGGCATACCATATTTAAAGCCGAAAGATAAAACATTGATATTCATTTGATCGCTGTCTTGATTGCCGAAAATACGAATAATTTTTTCTTTGAGTTCAGGTTTAGTTAAATTTGAAGTGTCGATTATGTAAGTTGCTTTACTTCTGACGGTTTCAAGTCTTGTACGTTCACGAGCAACGCCGTCAGAAATTCTTGACGACGGAGCCATAGGATGACGGCGGCGAGTTTCTTTGTAACGCCTAATGATCGCGTCGTCAGTTGCATCCATAAACAACATTTCATAAGATTGATCTTTCTTGTCCATATCTTCAAGGACTTGTACAAGATCGTCAAAAAATTCACGGCTGCGAGTATCGACAACAAATACAACGCGTTTAACGTGATTTCCACCGTGTTCACAAAGTTCCACGAATTTTGGAATGAATACCGGCGGCAAATTATCAACGCAGAAATATCCTAAATCTTCAAGATAACGACAGGCTTGAGTCTTACCGCCGCCGCTCATACCTGTAACAATTACAATTCTTGATTTTTCGTTAGATTTGAGATTTTCCATTACTTCAACGTCAGATGTTTCACTGCTTTCAATATTTTCGCTGTTAATGTCATTATTTTCAGTGCTGTTATCATTGTTAATTTCTTCCATAAAATATCACCTCTTACACATATTGATTAAAAAATTCGTCATATTCATTATCACCAATATTAATTATTACAAGATGTTTTGTCGCTCTTGTAATTCCAGTATATATCATTTCATCGTTTAAAAAAATACTCTCTTCTAAATCTTGACGTTCATTTTTATCTTCGCCTATTATCAAAATTTCGGTGTCGATGCTCCAGCCTTTATAACTATGAATTGTTGACAATTTAATTTTACCACTTTCCATCCAAAAGTTATATTTTGCAATGCGTCTTAAATCGTCCAATTCGCTTTTCTGTTTTTCCTTATCAGAAAAGTTTTCTATAATGAAATTATATTCTTCCGCAGTTTCAAAAGTAGTATTTGTTTTGAAGCCTTGATCACGAATCTTTTTATCAATAACTCTGACGTTTTTTACAAGTTGCGAAAGGATACAGATGTCATCAGGATGGATACTATACCTTTGTTGAATATCTTTTATGATCTCAAGAATTTTATTTGCATCTAAATTTTCAAAATGATAATAATCGACGGTTGTTTCATCAAAAATATTATCTTCAACAGATTTAATTTCGTTGTCTTCATAATCACTGAAATATTTTAATTGAAAAGAACGTGCAAGATCAGCAATTTCACCAGAAAGTCTATATGATCCTTTGAGTGTATTCCAAGCTCCGCTAATTCCTGTAAAAATACGATGTTTTTGATTATCATCTTCAATTAATCCTCGCTTGTAAATATTTTGCTCTTCATCACCAAAAAATACAAGCTCTCCGCCAGGTTTTAAAAGCTGATGCACTACTCTAGCCCACGTTAAATCTTTTGAATTTTTTTGTCAACATTATCAGCGTCAACATAGTAATCTTGAATTTCATCAACAAATATGCTTGAATATTTAATCGGAGTTTCTGAGAGTCTAAGATCAAATATATTACCTTTGTCATTTTGATCAGGTGAATCATTTATTTTTAATAAATTGTGTTTAGCACGATAATCATAAATAAATTTGTGAATATGACTTATGATAAAGAAATTTTTCAAAGTTGCGGTTTTTTGAGGTATATCACCAATAAAGGCACTTATACAATCTTTTATATAATTGCAAAGCGTAATATTGAAAGTTAGTATTAATACAGGCTGTCCTGTACGTTTAAAAGCCTCAACTACTCTATAAGCCATAACTGTAGTCTTTCCACTGCCTGCTACTCCACGAATTTTTTGTTTTTTGTTTGGCGTACTCTCAATATATTTACTTTGCTCTTTGCTAAATTTCCTATCCTTATAAAATTTCTTCATTAAGCTATATTCAGATGGTTTTAAAGTTCGGTTAATTTCATAGTAAATGTCATCAGTGAAAAATTTTGAAGGATACTTACCAAAAAGAAATTTTAAACTTGGTATTTTTGAAAATCCATCACGTTTTAATCTATCTAACGTAAATAAATTTACATAATCAAGACTATCTTCTGCTCCAAAAAATTGACTGATTTTATCTTCCGATGAACCATAAAAGAATAATGAGGTATTTATAAGCGCATAAGCACTTGGATTTTGTAACTTTCTCGAAGCAAGTATACGACTGTAAGTATTGTAAAACAGATCTTTGTAATGTTTGGCTTGTTTGATAGGTGATTTAACTTCTTGATAATTTCCGCCACCATGTGGATGATGGCAAATCCAATAATTATCATTTTTTATTGAATATAAATCTAAATTCCAATCTTTAACTTCAATTATTAATACGCCGTGATTTTTTCGCATTATAACAATATCTGGAAATGAACCATTAATATTGCCTTGAAAATAAACTTCAAAATTACCGTCAATTTTGTTTAAATGATCATTTAAAAACATCAAAAGTTCCCATTCACCAGCAGTTGGTTTAGGTCTCATGGTGTTTTTAATAAAATCAAGTTCAGGAAAAAATGTAACCATAAAGACAACCACCTATTATTTCATAACTTTAAAAATTTCTCAGCCCTAAGCCCTCAGCCTTTCGCCCTATCAAAGCTCTACGTACTTATAGACTGCTTGAGCAAAGCCATCAGATTTACAATCGCCGGTTATAAATTCGCAAGCCGCCTTGACTTCATCAGTTGCATTGCCCATTGCGACGCTATGTCCTGCGGCTTTCAACATAGGCAGATCATTATAAGAATCGCCGATCGCCATAACTTCCGAAATATCAATATTGAATTTATCTGCAAGAATTTTGATCGCCGAAGCCTTTGAAACGCCGTTTTTTGTAATTTCAGTGTAAGTTGCATTTGATTTAGCCGCGTCGATCCGATCGCCGAAATTTTCTTTCAAGATTCTGATCCGTTCTGTAGATTCTTCAGCCGTTTCAGCAATCGACAACAATTTTGGAACATTTTCAGTTAATTTTTTTAAGCCATTCCAGCCGACTTCAACACCTTCAGGAATATTCAAAACTTCTTCATAGTCTCTTGCAAATTTGTTATGTTCAGCATAATACAAAATATCATTGCTGTAACTTTGAAGATGCCAATTTCGATCTTCACAAAAGTTTATCAATTCCACGATCAAATCAGCCTCAAGATAATTGCTGTAAATAATTTCACCGCCAACAGTCTTGATCAATGCACCGTTGTAAGTAATGATCGGAACGTCAACGCCAAGACTTTTAGCAATGTTTACTGACGCTGAATACATTCTGCCGGTTGCAATAGTGAATTTAACGCCGGCATTAACCATATCTTGAACAGCTTTAATATTTTTCGCAGAAACATTTTGACCGCCGGGTAACAAAGTTCCATCAAGATCAGTAACAAATAATTTAATCGACATATAAATCACTCCAATATTTTTATTTGACTTCTCATTATAATTTTCTCATATTAAAAAAAAATTGCAATACATTTATTGCAGAAATATTTTTTTATCAATGAAGGTAAATTTTTTTTAAGCGTAGAAAATAAGAGCGGAAAAAATTTTTTGAATCAAAGGTGATAATTATGATGGCGTTAAACTTTCAAGAACTGAAGCATAGAGAAATGTTAATGGCACGAAGTAAAAATTGTACAGTCAGACTAGGTGACGTTAGCAGCCTTTATCCGGAAAGTTCAATCGTTTGGATCACGACCGGCAAAAAAGGTGAGCCGAAAGAAAAACTTTATACCGCTTTTCTTGATAAAGTTCGTGTTAAGACAATGGGCACTCTAACAAGCACTGATCTTGATCATCAAAATCCGGAAATCAATTCAAAAGAGGAACTAATAAAAGATTTTGAAATGATTTATAAGCGTCGTATTTTGCCGGAAGATACCGTGACAGTTATTTATTTCACTGAAGTTTTACAAGGCACATTGACGAGATAAAAATTTTTAAGCGCAAAAAAAGAGCAGAGCGAAAATTTTAAATTTCAACTCTGCTCTATAATTTTGATTATTTCTTAGCGTAACGCTTGTTGAATTTCTCAATACGTCCACCGGCTTTAACATCACGTTGACGACCGGTAAAAAATGGATGACATTTCGAGCAAACATCAACACGTAATTCTTTTTTCGTTGAGCCGGTTTTAAAAGTATTTCCGCAACCACAAGTTACAGTTGCTTCAAAATATTTAGGATGAATACCTTCTTTCAAATTTAACACCTCAATCATAATAAATTATATTCTTGATACGAAAAGATATTTTACAACTAAAATTTAATTAATGCAATAGTTATAACAAATTTTTAGACGTGAAGATAAAGCATTCTGTTTCTATCGTGATCAATTCGACTTAAATGTTTGATAAAAAATCTTGCAATCGAGCCGGTGATCAAAGCTGAAATCAAAGTTCCTTCACGAATGCCTTCAATAGCATTCAGATCGAAATATGACCAAGCCGCCGCAGTTATCACTAAGCAACAATCAAAAGCCGTCTTGACATTTCCAAATTCGATCTTTGAAACAAAACTGATCGCCGTGACGAGTGCTTCACCTGTTAACATCAAAACATTTGCGATAACTTGCAATGCAACGCCTAAAGAAACAAACATTGCGCCGAAGAATAAAATTATTAATTTGTAAAAATAATTTTCTGGCGTTAAATCAAATATCGACATTGATAAATCGATTAACGCTGCAAAAACAAACGTTGCAGGAATTTGTAATAATTGTAATTTGTTGAAATTCTTTTTGAGCAATAAAATTTGT